>NZ_JBFRLX010000179.1:0-19349 GCF_041470165.1 Vibrio sp. 10N.286.46.A8 | reverse complement strand
CTGTAACCTTCCTCTTCACGAGAACCCCAAGCACTCTTATCTGAATCGTTGTATAGGTACTCTAGGTTTGAATAGAAGCCCGCTGAATATTCATTATTCCAGTACGTAAGGTATGGACGAATACTGTGCTCAGCTTTCGTGGTTTTCAAGCCGTCTACTTTCGCAGAAGTAACAATATCACCCTTTGTATATTCCAACTCATAGATCAAGCCCGTTCCCCAACCATTTCCTAGCTGAAAACTTTTATTTAATGATAATAAGTGCTTATATCCATTTTCTGTTTCTGCGTATGCGCCTTTCTTTTTCTTACGATTTTCAAGTTTGAACGCGTAAAGTGCTGTCGCATTCCACGCAGCGTTGTTATAGAAGACGTTAAACACTTCATGAGTCGTTGTACGCTCTTTAGACTTGCCGCCACCCCATGATGCAAAATCAGTGATGTTTTTCTCTTCGACTTCAATCGATGTTCCAACATGCCCACCAAATTTTAAAGCGTCATAAAAAAAGATATCACTTGGAGACATAGTTCGGTCATCAGCAGCCGAAGCGCCAGCACTAATAAGTAAAGTGTTGGTGATCACTACAGACAATAATGTTTTTTTCACGGTCATTCCTTATTGATTCTTCACTGAATCATTTGTTGTTATTTGTAGGGTTATTTTTGTTCACTGTTTCTCTTTATCTATCCACTGTGTCTCTTGATAGGCTTGCTGATTTCGCAACATTTAACCAGAAAAACATAGTCGTCCGTAATGAACGCCTATTTATTGTTCTAGAATTATAAATGTTTTGCTTCCCATTGAATTTAGAAATGAGAGATCAATCACCCTTGACTGCGGAGATTATTGATCACCATCACAAACGGTAGGCTTTTCATTAATCTAAGTATCAAAACGAACAAAGCACCGTTCAAAAGCCCCAATAAACAAGACATAAAACCCTATAGCTACCAGATGTAAAAAGCACAAACAGAAAGTGACAACCATCACAAATACGCTGACATTTTAACCAGGTAATGTTGACATATTGTCGACGAAACATACCATAGTAGTACTTAACGAACGACTACTAAGAATTTAAATAGCGCGGTGTCAGTATGAAAAATTCAGGAATGAAAAAGAATCTATTCGCGGCAGCCTTAATGGCGGCAACGTTAACGACCAGTACATTAGCGGCTGCAGCCGATGCAAACGCAGACACAATTCAGCCAGAAAATGGGGCTGAGTTGTTAATCTGGACCGACAAAACAACACTCGACTACATGGAGTACGCCGCTCAGTCCTTTAATAAGGAGTTAGGATACGATATTGATTTTTCATTCCGTGGGTTAGCGCCTATCGATGCCGCTTCTCGTTTGATTCAGGATGGCGGCTCTGCTCGCGTGGCAGATGTAGTCGAGATTGAACATGACTTATTGGGGCGATTAGTCGTGGCAGGTGGGGCGATGGAGAATCTGGTATCTGCCGAACGTATCTCGAATACTTTTATGCCAAATGCGATTAATGCGTCTCAAGCTGAAGGAGTGAGCTATGGTTTCCCAGTTAGCTTCGCCACTACCGCTCTGTTCTACAATAAAGATTTACTGACTAAAGCACCTGAAACTTTTGAAGAAATTATTGAATTTTCAAAAACTTTCAACAATAAGCAAGAGCATAAATACGCACTGCTTTGGGACATACAGAACTATTACGAGTCTCGTATGTTTGTCACGCTTTACGGCGCATACGAATTTGGTAATAACGGTACCGATGCAAAAGACATCGGCATCAACTCTGAAAAAGCCCAACAAGGCTTAGAAGCAATGAAAACCCTGCAAGTGGCCAACAATTCAAATCCAGTTGATATGCGCAACCCGCAAGTACGTCGTGGCTTATTTAATGAAGGAAAAGTCGCCGCTATTATCGACGGCCCTTGGGCAATCGAAGGGTATCAAGAATCAGGTATAAATCTTGGTGTTGTACCTATGCCAAAATTAGCAGGCCAACAACCACGCACTTTTGCAACTGTTCGTCTTGCGGTTGTGTCTTCTTACACTGAGTATCCGAAAGCCGCACAATTATTTGCTGACTACCTTACTTCCGACGCGATGCTGAAAAAACGCTATGAGATGTCAAGAGCACTCCCTCCTATCCAGTCAGTTATGGAAGAGATCATTGTTGATGCCGATGAAGCAACTTACGCCATTATTACGCAAGGTTTCTACTCAGACGCAATGCCATCTATTCCTGAAATGGGCTTCATTTGGTCACCAATGGCCAGTGCTATTACAGACTACTGGGTAAACGATAAACCTGCGAGTTCTGTTCTAGACCGTGCGCTTTCGATCATCGAAGAACAAATAGAATTACAAGAGTAACCTCTGAACTCCCGTCGCGACTCACAAGCGACTTAGCTCATGCGCTGTGTCATAAAGCCACAGCGCTAGTTCAGGGCGTGACCAGAAAACGAATACATAACGACAACCTAAACAATAGAGATAAACAATGTTGTTAACAGAGAATCAGCCGGCATCGCGAATGCCCGCTTCACTCCTTATTATGGGGAGTACACAGATCGTAAAAGGTCATTGGATAAAAGGCGGTGTATTTTTAGCCATGCAGCTAATCACATTGTTGATTCTCCCGGAGCTGTTGGCCTCGCTAAAAGGCTTAGTCACTTTAGGAGATGTCGCTCAAGTTCGTGAAGGCTTTAAAATATTACAGGGCGATAACTCGGTCTTTATGTTGGTCGAAGGGGTCATAGCCCTACTCTACAGCTTCTTATTCATCTGTCTGTACATCGCTAATGTCCAAGATGCAAAAGTCAGCCTTAAGTCACGACTGAACCTTCGAGAACAATTTAAAGACATTTACGACCAAAAGTTCGCGTTCATCATGCTATCGCCAGCTTTTATTGCCAGTATCGCATTCATTATTTTACCAATCATAATTACGGTACTCGTCTCTTTCACTAACTATTCGGCACCTCATCATATCCCACCAAGAAACCTTGTAGATTGGGTGGGGTTTAAAAACTTTGTTTCACTATTTGAACTAAAAATATGGTCGAGCACTTTCTTCGGTGTCGCTTCTTGGACGGTTCTGTGGGCATTTTTTGCCACCATATGTACTTGTGGGTTTGGTTTTTTACTGGCGCTTGCGCTACAAAATCGAAACATTAAAGCCAAAAAAGCATGGCGCTTTATCTTTATTCTCCCTTATGCCATTCCTGCTTTCGTGACCTTATTGATGTTCCGCTTGCTACTGAATGGTATTGGACCAGTCAACGCAACGTTAAACTCGTGGGGCTTTGATTCTATTGCCTTCTTATCAGACCCTTTCACCGCAAAAATTACCGTTATCGCGGTGAGTGTTTGGGTTGGCGCACCTTACTTTATGCTGCTTATTGCAGGGGCACTGACTAACATTTCAAGCGAACTTTATGAAGCCAGTGAAGTTGATGGTGCAAGCAAGTTCCAGCAATTTAAAGAAATCACCCTGCCTATGGTGTTGCACCAAGTGGCCCCATCGTTGGTCATGACCTTTGCCCATAACTTCAATAACTTTGGGGCGATTTACCTGTTAACCGAAGGGGGTCCTATCAACCCTGAATATCGATTCGCAGGGCACACCGACATTCTGATCACTTGGATTTACAAGCTCACGCTCGACTTCCAGCAGTATCAAATCGCTTCGGTTATCTCAATCATTATCTTCTTGTTCTTGTCTGGTATTGCGATATGGCAATTCAGCCGCATGAAGTCATTCAAAGACGATGTAGGTATGTAACATGGCTAATTTAAATAGTACGGGTAAGTTAATTAACATGGACAAATACATTGGCAAAATAGGCACCCTAGTCGTGTACTTATTTCTCATTGCCAACGCATTATTAGTACTTGGCCCAGTGATTTGGACAGTGCTAGCTTCATTCAAAACGGGGAATAACTTATTCAGTTCTTCTTTCACAAGCATTGACTTTACGCTCGACCACTACCGCGCGTTGTTCACGGACACACCCTATTTAGACTGGTATAAAAACACCTTTCTTCTCGCGACAGCGAATATGGTTATCTCACTGGTTGTCGTGACTATTTCAGCGTTTGTGTTCTCTCGCTACCGCTTCAATGGTAAGCGCAACATTATGATGAGCATTCTTGTATTGCAGATGTTCCCGGCCTTTCTTTCGATGACGGCTATCTACATCTTGCTATCGAAAATGGGATTGATTGATACCTATGCTGGCTTGTTATTTGTGTATGTAACGGGCTCATTACCATTCATGATTTGGTTGGTGAAAGGTTATTTCGATGCCATTCCCACTTCATTAGATGAAGCAGCAAAAATTGATGGCGCAGGCCACATGACGATTTTCCTCGAGATCATTCTCCCTCTCGCGAAACCTATCTTAGTGTTTGTTGGTTTAGTGTCTTTCACCGCACCTTGGATGGACTTCATTTTACCTACGCTGATCTTACGCAGCGAAGAAAAAATGACGCTAGCCATCGGTATTTTCAGTTGGATTTCATCTAACTCAGCGGAGAATTTCACGCTGTTTGCCGCGGGTTCATTATTGGTTGCAGTGCCCATCACTTTGCTATTTGTTGCGACTCAAAAACACATTACTACCGGCCTCGTCAGCGGCGCAGTTAAAGAATAATAATTAGGGATGATTTCCGCTATGGCTATTACAAATTCAGTTATCAACAAACCGATTACAAAAAGCTCGCTGACTCACTCAGCAAAAAGTGCAGACAGCTACGCTTACAACAATGAAACGCTTCATCTTCGCCTACGCAGTGCAAAAGGCGAACTAGACAAGGTTTCACTTTGGATCGGCGACCCGTACCACTGGGCAGAAGGCGGCCTCGATGGTGGCAACTTAGGTGGCAGTGATGCACACGGTTGGGTGGGTGGCAATGAAGTGACCATGATTCATGAAGGGGAAACCGAGTACCACGACCACTGGTTTGCAGAATTTACTCCACCGAAACGTCGTAGCCGCTATGGCTTTATTTTGTACGGAAAAGGCGGCGAAAAGATTCTATTTGGAGAAAAACGCTGCGCCGACATTTCAACGACTGAAAACGCAGAAATCGAGCTGAGCAACTTAAGTAATTTCTTCTGTTTTCCTTACATAAACCCTCGTGACGTTTTAAAGACACCGACGTGGATAAAAGACACCATTTGGTACCAAATATTCCCAGAGCGCTTTGCTAATGGTCGCCCTGAAACATCACCTGCCAACGTGCAACCTTGGGGAACCAGACCTGTATCCGACAACTTTATGGGTGGCGATTTATGGGGCGTGATCGATAAGCTCGATTACCTGCAAGATCTTGGCGTGAATGGTTTGTATTTGTGCCCTATTTTCACAGCCAACGCCAATCATAAATACGACACTGTCGACTACTACAATGTAGACCCGCACTTTGGCGGCAATGAAGCTTTTAAAGCACTCGTCGATGAAGCCCATAAACGTGGCATGAAAATTATGCTCGACGCGGTGTTCAACCACATTGGGTCTCAATCTCCACTATGGCTAGACGTTGTGAATAACGGGGCAAAGTCCAAATACGCCGACTGGTTTTGGATCAATCAGTTCCCTGTATACCCAGATACGCCAAAAGAAGAATGGGATTTCTGGAACTTAAACTACGAAACTTTCGCCAACGTCGTCGAAATGCCAAAGCTGAATACTGAAAATGAAGAGTGTCGCGCATACTTATTAGACGTAGCGCGCCACTGGGTAGAAGAGTTCAACATTGATGGATGGCGTTTAGACGTAGCCAACGAAGTGGACCACGCGTTTTGGCGTGACTTCCGTAAAGTCGTAAAAGATGCCAACCCAGACTGCTACATTCTTGGTGAGATTTGGCACGAAGGTATGCCTTGGCTACGCGGCGACCAATACGATTCGTTGATGAATTACCCTCTGACACAAGCCATTACCGACTACTTTGGTCTTGGCGACGTTGATCAAGAGAGCTTTGTAAATGCAGTGAACGCGTCGTACATGGCATACCCACGTAACGTAAACGAAGCGATGTTTAACTTATTAGATAGCCATGACACCACTCGCATTATCTCTTTATGTCAGGGCGACAAACGTAAAGCTAAATTAGCCTATTTATTTATGTTCACTCAAGTCGGTGCTCCATGCATTTATTATGGTGGCGAGATTGGTATGGATGGCGGCCGCGGCATGGGCAGCGAAGACAACCGAAAATGCATGATATGGGAAGAATCAGAGCAAGACTTAGAATTCAAAAACTTCATTCAAGAAATGATCGCTTTGCGTAAAGCTAATCCCGATTTTAATCAGCCTAGCATTGACTGGTTAAACGTGGAGGATGAAAAAGGGACGGCAGACAAAGAGTGTATCGCTTACCGCCGTGGCAATTTAATGTTTGTTCTAAACAACAGCGATAAAGATAAACAGATCATGCTCGATGGAAAATCACTGACCATTAGCGCTTATGGCTACGTGATTGAGCAAGCGAACTAAATCCAAGTGTTTCGTTAATCAAATCATGCTCATTAAAGCAGAACCAAATATAGTGATGGGAATCGCGATTGATTCCCACTCTATTTACTCGGTCGCCAGCACTTCTAACGGACAAGAGGTGTATAGAATGGTGCAGCGCACTCCTGGCGACCTTGCCCACTTGACTCAGCATTTGATAAGCCGAATATCAAGCGTCAGCTACCGCTATGGACGTATCGCCGCGATAGGCATAAGTGTATCTGAGTTTTTTTTATCTCATCGCCAATCCGCACATAAACTTGCAAAATCAAGTCCTACTCACTCGCCAGAAATCACCCAATTAACACTAAACCTGAATCAGCATTTCAAGGTCGACTGCTCGCTTGTGATGCATTCACACAGTGCGGCCATTGCGTGCGACGCTATTAGTAACGCAATGACGATCGCTGACTTAATTGAACAACCACTCTCGGCAGGTTCAAGTCTCAATAAGAGGGCTAGTGATTTACACAAAGAGGCCATACTCAGCGTATTTTTGGGCGATGGTTGTGGCATAAGTTTTTATCAAAATAACGAGCAAGTGCACCACCCATTAAGCTCACATTGGGCACATTCAACGTTACCAAATTTTCAATGGCTCGTTGATGGCTTAACTCCTATATGTCGCTGTGGAAACGAGGCGTGCATTGAACAGTTTTTATCCGCACCAAGTATTGAGCGGCAATATCATCAAGTCGTACTAAAAGACCAAACTTTAACGCAAATTTTTTCAGGCGTAGACCAAAGTGAACCGCATGCATCGCGCATCTATCGTACTTATATCGACCAATTGGCGCGTAGTTTAGTTAATCCCATTCAGCAATTACAGCCTAGACGACTCGTATTATCAGGCGAAGCAACGACCTATCCTACATTAACGGCAGATTTAAAAGTCGCATTGTCTCGCTACATTCACGTTAATGAAATTCCAGTGATTATTCACCCAAAACAAGATGAATTTACCTTTGCTCGCGGAGCGTTTCTCATCGCTGAAAAAAATCACAACAATCATTTACGCTCGTCGTGACAAGAATGGTAACCTTAGAAGGAGAAGATATTGAATAGTTTCAGAGGACAACCCGTGTCAGAGCTAGTCACCAAATTAATGGATTTTGGGTTTACCAAAACCGATGCGCTTGTTTATATTAATTTACTCAAAAATGGCCAATCCAGCGGATATAAAATCGCGAAAGAGATCTCTATCTCCCGCTCTTCTGTTTACTCGTCTATCGATAACCTTTACGCCAATGGCTACATTTTCATGTCTGATGGCGACACTAAAGAGTACGAAGCTAAATCACCAGACTTGATTTTCAGCCAGATAGAAAAAAAGACCGTCACCAATATTAATTTCCTTAAATCAGAATTATCTAAGATGATGCTGAAAGAGGAAAAAGAGTTCGTTTACAACGTATCGGGGTTCGACAACTTACTTCAAAAGGCCAAGGAAATCATTAATCAGGCAAATCTAGAAATTTACCTGAATACCGATTTTAACCTTGAGTTGTTTGGCAAAGAATTATGCGACGCCGTGGAACGTGGAGTACGAGTGATTGGCTTTTCATTCAACAAAATGGCGAGCCCACATGAAAAGATAGAACTACATTCGCGTTCTGAAAATGAAGAAACCGAATACCCTTCACACCGCTTTATGTGCGTAGCCGATATGAAGCTCGCCCTCATGTTCTCACACCGTGAAGAAACCTTAGGTTTGTATGCAAATAATCGCTTAATTGTAAAAATGATAGCAGAGCATATTCACAGCGATATTTACCTAACAGAATACGAGCGCCTGGCTCCTAATCAGCACCAACACGTCAGAGTAAATACGATTCACGAACAGCACAATGCTATGGTACTCGACGAGCTTAAGAAGCACTAGTTCAGCAGATCGAATTCAATAATAAGATACGAACAAAGGTCTAGTAATAGGCCTTTCGGGGAAAGTACTTTTGAGGGTAATCTATTTAACCCAAAGGGTTTCTTTTATTATTTGATAAAGAATAGGCCTATGAGTGCATGACTGTAAGTAATCTAGAGCAACCACCGTCACTTTCCTCTAAACAATCAAATACCTTACATTTTTACGACTGAAACAATAAAGCCTCGAAAATTCGAGGCTTTAAAATTTTTCAAAGTCATGCTTTCTTATGAAGATGACTTAACAAAACGTTAGCTTATAGCTCTTCGTTTTCTTCTTCCTTCTCTGCACCTTTCTCTTCAAGCACAGCAGGAGTTAGCAGTAACTCACGAAGTTTAGTATCAATTTCTAGAGCAACTTCTGGGTTTTCACGCAGGTATTTACCAGCGTTAGCTTTACCTTGGCCGATCTTGTCGCCTTTGTAGCTGTACCAAGCGCCTGCTTTTTCTACTAGCTTATTCTTAACACCTAAGTCGATAAGCTCACCTTCACGGTTGAAGCCTTTGCCGTAAAGGATTTGAGTTTCAGCTTGTTTGAATGGTGCAGCAATCTTGTTCTTAACAACCTTGATGCGAGTCTCGTTACCAACAACTTCATCACCATCTTTGATTGCACCAGTACGGCGAATATCAAGACGAACAGATGCGTAGAACTTAAGTGCATTACCACCGGTTGTTGTTTCTGGGTTACCGAACATTACACCAATTTTCATACGAATTTGGTTAATGAAGATAGCCATACAGTTAGACTGTTTAAGGTTACCTGTCAGCTTACGCATTGCTTGAGAAAGCATACGCGCTTGAAGACCCATGTGGCTATCACCCATTTCGCCTTCGATCTCAGCTTTAGGTGTTAGTGCAGCAACCGAGTCAATAACAAGAACATCGATAGCACCTGAACGAGCCAGTGCATCACAGATTTCTAGAGCTTGTTCACCGGTATCAGGTTGAGATACAAGCAAAGCATCGATATCAACACCCAACTTTTGAGCGTAGATAGGGTCAAGTGCGTGTTCCGCATCCACGAATGCACACGTTTTACCCACTCTCTGCGCTGCAGCAATAAGCTCAAGCGTTAGCGTTGTTTTACCTGATGATTCTGGACCGTAAACTTCAACGATACGTCCCATCGGTAAGCCACCAGCACCTAGTGCGATATCTAGAGATAGAGAACCTGTAGAAATAGTTTCTACGTCCATTGTGCGGTTATCACCAAGACGCATGATAGAACCTTTACCAAATTGCTTTTCAATCTGACCAAGGGCTGCAGCTAACGCTTTTTGTTTATTCTCGTCCATTTCTATCTCCACATAATCGGTTGTTTCAACAAGCGACTTAGAATCTATTTCTAACCCACAAAGGGGTGACTAATTGGCTTTTATTATACTGTTGATTCATACAGTGTCTATACCTGTATGAAAATAATTTGTACAAATGTTACTTGTCTTCCATTGATAGGTAATCATAAATAACTTGCAGGGCATGGTGCGTGGCTTGTTGGCGTACTTGTGATCTATCACCTGTAAATACATGCGTTCTTACTTTGTTCCAGCCATTTGCAGCCTTCCAAGCAAAACACACAGTCCCTACCGGTTTGTCTTCCGTGCCACCGCCAGGGCCAGCAATGCCGCTGATCGATACAGAAATCGTGCCGTTTGAATGTTGCAGTGCGCCGTGAGCCATTTCTATAACCACCGGCTCACTCACGGCACCAAACTCAACTAAAGTTTCAAGCTGAACACCAATCATCTCTTGTTTCGCTTCATTACTGTAGGTCACAAAAGCACGGTCAAACCATGCGGAGCTCCCTGCGATATCCGTTACCGCGCTAGCAACACCACCGCCAGTGCAAGATTCAGCCGTCACTAATACATGTTTATGCTTCGCAAGTAAGTGTCCGAGTTTTTCACTAAGAGCTTGAGTCGTCTGCATCTTTGGCTTCCCTTAATCTAGATGTATATCATTTGGATTTGCATCTTTTCGCATGTGTCGCTTTTCGCACGAAACGCTTTCACGTATCCTAAGCCGCAATAGAAATAAACGAAAGAAGTTAACTGTGAAAGCCGATCAAAAACATACTCCTATGATGCAGCAGTACCTAAAACTAAAAGCAGAAAATCCAGAAATTTTGCTGTTCTACCGCATGGGAGATTTCTACGAGCTTTTCTACGATGACGCTAAGAAAGCCTCTCAACTCCTCGATATTTCACTAACTAAACGTGGCTCTTCAAACGGTGAGCCTATCCCTATGGCGGGCGTTCCATACCATGCCGTGGAAGGTTATCTTGCGAAGTTAGTGCAGTTGGGCGAGTCCGTAGCGATTTGTGAGCAGATTGGTAATCCAGCAACTTCAAAGGGACCGGTTGATCGCGCTGTCGTAAGAATTGTGACACCGGGAACTGTAACGGATGAAGCACTGCTTTCTGAGCGTGTTGATAACCTTATAGCCTCCATTTACCACCACAATGGTAAATTTGGCTACGCGACGCTTGATATTACTTCTGGTCGATTCCAACTATGTGAGCCGGAAACCGAAGAAGCAATGGCGGCAGAGCTACAAAGAACATCACCACGTGAACTGCTGTTCCCTGAAGATTTCGAACCTGTAAATTTGATGGCAAGTCGTAATGGCAATCGCCGCCGCCCGGTATGGGAATTTGAATTAGATACAGCGAAGCAGCAACTGAATCAGCAATTTGGTACTCGTGACCTGGTTGGCTTTGGTGTTGAAAGCGCAAAACTAGGTTTATGCGCTGCGGGTTGTCTGATCCAATACGTTAAAGATACGCAACGTACTGCCCTTCCGCATATCCGTTCACTGACAATGGATAAGCAAGATCATTCCGTGATCCTTGATGCGGCTACTCGCCGTAATCTGGAGATCACCCAAAACCTTAGTGGTGGCACCGATAACACCCTAGCCGAAGTACTCGATCATACTGCAACTGCTATGGGCAGCCGTATGCTTAAGCGTTGGTTACATCAACCCATGCGTAATATTTCAGCTCTTGATCAACGCCTAGATGCGATTGGTGAGATGAAAGATCTGGCTCTGTTTACTGAGTTACAACCAACGCTGAAACAGATCGGTGATATAGAACGTATTCTTGCTCGTCTTGCCCTTCGTTCTGCACGTCCTCGTGATATGGCACGACTTCGCCAAGCGATGGAATACCTACCAGAGCTTGCTGAAACGCTAACGCAACTTAAACACCCATATCTAACTCAGCTTGCTCAGTATGCTTCGCCTGTGGATGAAGTATCTGAACTGCTTGAGCGTGCGATCAAAGAGAACCCACCCGTGGTTATCCGCGATGGTGGTGTGATAGCAGAAGGCTACAACGCCGAGCTAGATGAATGGCGCGACCTTGCTGCAGGTGCAACTGAGTTTCTGGATAAGCTTGAGCAAGAAGAGCGTGAACGTCACGGTATCGACACGCTAAAAGTTGGCTACAACAACGTCCACGGTTTCTTCATTCAGGTAAGCCGCGGACAAAGCCATCTTGTGCCACCACACTATGTTCGCCGCCAAACGCTGAAAAATGCAGAACGTTACATTATTCCTGAGCTGAAAGAGCACGAAGACAAAGTTCTCAGCTCTAAATCGAAAGCCCTAGCTATCGAGAAGAAGTTGTGGGAAGAGTTGTTTGATTTGTTACTGCCTTATCTAGAGCGACTACAAAACATTGCATCTTCAGTGTCTCAGCTTGATGTTCTACAAAACTTAGCTGAACGTGCAGACACCCTTGATTACTGTCGTCCAACCATGACAGAGTCTGCTGGTGTACAAATTCAGGCTGGTCGTCACCCCGTAGTTGAACAAGTGATGGACGAACCCTTTATTGCTAACCCTATCGACCTCAACGATCAACGTAAGATGCTGATCATCACAGGTCCAAACATGGGTGGTAAGTCGACCTACATGCGTCAGACCGCACTCATTGCGCTGATGGCTCATATTGGTTGTTATGTTCCAGCAGAAAGCGCGACGATTGGTTCTATCGACCGTATCTTTACGCGTATTGGTGCATCCGATGATTTAGCTTCGGGTCGTTCAACCTTCATGGTTGAGATGACAGAGACCGCGAATATTCTGCACAACGCAACACCAAATAGCCTAGTGTTAATGGATGAAATCGGTCGTGGTACCAGTACTTACGATGGTTTGTCATTGGCTTGGGCAAGTGCGGAATGGTTAGCCAATCAAATCAATGCGATGACACTGTTTGCAACGCACTACTTTGAGCTAACTGAGCTGCCTAACCAACTTCCGACACTGGCTAACGTGCACCTAGACGCGGTAGAACACGGTGACAGCATTGCGTTTATGCACGCAGTTCAAGAAGGTGCAGCAAGTAAATCTTACGGCCTTGCGGTTGCTGGATTGGCTGGTGTACCTAAAGCGGTAATCAAAAATGCACGCGCGAAGCTGACTCAGTTAGAGGCATTGAGTATCGACTCTCCGACATCAAAGCCAAGTGGCGTTGATATCGCGAACCAACTTAGCCTGATACCTGAACCAAGTGAAGTAGAACAAGCACTTGCGAATGTTGATCCTGATGATCTGACACCTCGCCAAGCATTAGAAGAACTCTACCGCTTGAAGAAGCTGCTTTAGTTTCTTATCAAGTAGCTTGTTATTGCCGTCCGTGATTTTGATTAGACGGCATGAAATACCAAAGCCACAAACAAAAAAACGCTGACTTTAAGTCAGCGTTTTTATTTGCCTTCTATTTAGAGAAGCAGCATCATCTGTTCAATTAGTCGTTTTCTACGTTGAACAGGTTTTCCATATTCAGACCTTGCTTGATAAGAATCTCACGTAGACGGCGAAGACCTTCAACTTGGATTTGACGAACACGTTCACGAGTCAGGCTGATTTCACGGCCTACTTCTTCTAATGTTGACGGTTCATAACCTAATAGTCCAAATCGACGTGCAAGCACTTCTTTCTGCTTCGGATTCAGCTCATCAAGCCAGAAGATCAACGAGTTCTTAATATCGCTATCTTGAGTTGAAACCTCAGGGTCTGAGTTGTTGATGTCCGGAATTATATCCAGTAGCGCTTTCTCACCATCACCACCAATAGGCGTATCAACAGAGCTCACTCTTTCGTTTAGACGAAGCATCTTGCTCACATCACCAACAGGTTTGTCTAGCTTAGAAGCAATTTCTTCTGCCGTTGGTTCATGGTCAAGTTTTTGTGAAAGTTCTCTTGCGGTACGTAGGTAGATGTTCAGCTCTTTCACAACATGGATTGGCAAACGGATAGTGCGAGTCTGATTCATTAGCGCACGTTCAATGGTTTGACGAATCCACCATGTTGCGTAAGTTGAGAAACGGAAGCCACGCTCTGGGTCAAACTTCTCTACGGCGCGAATCAAACCTAGGTTGCCTTCTTCAATAAGATCGAGAAGTGCAAGACCACGGTTGCTATAACGACGAGAAATTTTTACGACCAAACGCAGGTTACTTTCGATCATGCGTTTGCGTGCTGCTTCATCACCGCGTAGAGCTCGACGTGCATAAAGCACTTCTTCTTCAGCGGTTAATAGTGGTGAGAAACCGATTTCGCCTAAGTAGAGTTGAGTCGCATCTAAGCTTTTAGACGTAACTTCAGTCTCTTCTTTCGCTTCGGTTTTCTTAGTGACTGTTCGTTTTGCTTTTCCAAGAGCTTCCTGTTCCGTGGTTGCTTGGCTAAGATCGAACTCTTCTTTGGTTACTGCATTGCTTATACTCATAACGCCTCCCCCTGGCGAAATTAGCATGACATTACAACTTCATATGTCGCTAAATGACTATGTCACTCCATACAATACGTAATTTTTACATATTGTATTTAAGGTAAATACCGTTTTGGATTAACTGATTTACCTTGGTAACGAATCTCAAAGTGCAGCCTGACACTGCTGGCTCCAGAGCTTCCCATTGTTGCAATCTTCTGCCCTGGTTTCACACTTTGCCCTTCAGATACTAATAGTCGGTCGTTATGCGCGTATGCACTTAAGTAATTATCATTGTGCTTCACAATCACTAGATTGCCGTAGCCTCGTAATGCATTACCCGAATAAACAACCGTTCCCCCTGCAGTAGATACTATTGGCTGACCTCGCTGTCCTGCTATGTCTATGCCTTTATTTCCTTGTTCGCCTACAGAGAAATTCTTAATTACTCTCCCTTTCGTTGGCCATAACCATTTGGATACTTTGTTACTCGTTGGTTTTGTTGGCGGTGTAACATTCTGTTTACCTTTAGAACCAACATACTCCTTTGATTTGGATTGTACAACCTTCTTTTGTGGATCTTTTTTCGCCACTTTGGTGGTTGTTTGAGCGGGCGCAGGTTTAGAGTTTTTACTCTTTTGAGGTGTTGTTTTAGGTTTGCTTGAGGCCAACAAAGTTGTGGATGCGGCAACAGGCGCAGCGACGGCTGCAACCGCTACCGTCGATTTACCATACGCTGGAGCGTTGTAGCTAGGACGCCATAACTTAAGGCTCTGTCCGGGATGGATGGTATAAGGTGCAGACAGATTGTTATAGCGAATCAGCTCTTTAACATCTTTATTTGTTACGTAAGCAATAAAATAAAGGGTATCGCCTTTTTTCACTTCATAGTAACTACCACGATAACTACCACGATCAATCGATGAGTAATTCTTGTTTAAGCTTGAAACTGGCGCAGGCGAATTCGCAGCACACCCAACAAGTGCACAGCTAAGCAGTAGAGAACTTCCTTTAAAAACCTTCGAACGCATCGACTTTCTATCCACCTACACCATTAATAATTTTATTAAGCTAACTCACCAGGTACAAGAGGTACAAATCGCACCATCTCGATAACACTCGATAAGAACTCATCACCGTGGCGAACAATCTTCAACAGTTGCTGTTCGTCATCTCCGACCGGAATTAATAAGCGGCCTCCATCTTTCAACTGCTGCAAAAGCGCTTGAGGGATCGACTCTGCAGCAGCGGTGACAATAATCGCATCAAAAGGCGCCTTAGAAGACCAACCTTGCCAACCATCACCGTGCTTGGTTGAGATGTTGTAGAAATCGAGTTGCTTCAACCTACGCTTAGCATCCCATTGTAGCGACTTTATTCTTTCAACCGAATACACGTGATCAACCAACTGAGCCAAAACAGCCGTTTGATAACCAGAACCCGTTCCGATCTCCAAAACGCGGCTGTCTTGTTGTAACTCAAGCAGCTCGGTCATTTTAGCAACAATGTAAGGCTGAGAAATTGTCTGCCCCTGCCCGATAGGCAGCGCATTATTATCATAGGCCTGATGATGCATAGCCTGTGATAAAAAGCTCTCTCTCGGTAGTAAGTAAATAGCATCAAGAACCTTTTGATCCTGAATACCATTTTCTATCAGAAAAGTAACTAAGCGCTCAGCTTGTGGATTACTCACTTATTTATCCCCTAACCATGTAGTCATCGCACCCAACGACTCATGTGCCGTCAGATCAACTTGTAGTGGTGTTACCGACACAAAACCATGTTCAATGGCGTAAAAATCAGTACCCTCACCAGCATCTTGCTCCTTACCCGGAGGGCCAAGCCAATAGATATCATGACCACGTGGGTCTTTCTGCTTAATCATATCTTCAGCATGGTGACGAGCACCTAGACGTGTCACCTGAGTACCCGATATTTGGTCTAATGCTAAGTCAGGGACGTTCACGTTTAACAGGCGATTGGTCGGGATTGGGTTTGCTAAATGTTGTTCGACAATACGGCGAGCAACCGCTGCCGCTGTCTTAAAATGTTGTTTTCCAACCAGAGAAAATGCCACCGATTGAACACCTAAAAAGTGGCCTTCCATTGCTGCTGCGACTGTACCTGAATAAAGCACGTCATCACCAAGGTTAGCTCCGTGATTAATACCCGTTAAAACCAGATCAGGCATGTCACTCTTTAGGAGTTCGTTCAATGCGAAATGTACACAGTCGGTCGGTGTTCCTTGTACCGAATAGGTATTTCTAGCAATCTCTTGAACACGCAAAGGCTGTTCCAAAGTTAATGAATTTGAAGCACCAGAGCGATTACGGTCAGGTGCCACAATGATAACTTCAGCAAGATCACGTAATTCATTTGCCAGCTCATGAATACCTTGAGCATGCACACCATCATCGTTGCTGAGTAAAATCTTCATCTTGTATCCTTTCTTTTGTACCAATGCCAAGTCACTTAAATTCCAAGATTAAGTGACTTAGACCCAAGCAGAATCATTATTGCTCGTAGGTTCTTTCTACGTGTACTTCTTCAACTAACTCACGAACGATAGCGGTTGCGAAGCAGCCTGCGTCCAGAGAGAATTTAAGAGTGACATTGTCTTCGTTTACTTTCCACACTAAACCCATCGGCTTCAACGAGGCTTCACGGCGATCATGGCGCATACGGTTGCCACAAATAAGCGCCATTAGATCCGGTTCAGCATCAAGGTGTTTCTGCTCTAGAGCTTGAGACGCATCCGTCGTCGGTAACGCATTATCTCCAGCTAAAGCAACGGTAATAAACGCAGAACCATTGGCGATATCTTGGTTTACAGCTTCGATATTAGCGGCTGTCACAGCAAGTTGAGCATCGTTTTTAACTACAATATCGCCGACCAATGCCGAAGCAAACGCATCGTGCTCAATACGGTCAGAAAGAATTAAGTTGTAGATCCAAGAACGAGCTGCAGAGAGGTACAAGCTGCGCTTATTTTGATTACGTGTACGAACGTTTTCACGCCCCCAACGACGAGCTTCAGATAAGTTGTTACCTTCATTGCCAAACCTCTGAGCACCAAAGTAATTTGGCACGCCCACTAGAGCGACTTTTTCCAAACGTTTGACTACATCATCGCAGTCCGTTACTTCAGACAAAGTTAGCTCGAATTGGTTGCCAACTAAATCGCCTGGACGTAACTTTTTGTTGTGGCGTGCTGTCGCCAAGATCTCAATGCTTGGGTATTGTGCAAGAAAAGCAGAAAAGTCAGGTTCACCTTTTGGTAGATGCACGCTCAACCACTGTTCTGTCACAGCATGACGGTCTTTCAAACCAGCCCAACTCACGTCTTTCGACTTAACACCACACGCTTTAGCCAGCTCGTTTGCTACAAAGCTCGTGTTCTCACCCGTTTTACGAATACGAACCATAAGGTGTTCGCCTTCACCAGTGAACTCAAAACCTAAGTCTTCATTAACGACAAAGTGTTCGGCTTTTGCTTTTAGTTTTGCTTTCGCAGTTGGTTTACCGTTTAGATAAGCCAATGAAGATAAAATATCTGACATGCTGTTCTTTTCGTGTTGGTGCTTACGCACTTTTAGTAATTAGGACCACCGCTTCACATGCGATGCCCTCTTTGCGACCTGTAAAACCTAAACGCTCAGTGGTCGTCGCTTTTACATTCACATTGCTAATGCTGGTTTCTAAATCTTGTGCGATAGCGTGGCACATAGAATCTATATGAGGCGCCATCTTTGGAGCTTGCGCCATGATAGTAATATCGGCATTACCAATCACGTAGCCTTGTTCTTTTACTCGACGATAAACATCTTTTAGAAGTTCACGGCTATCCGCGCCTTTCCACTCATCATCAGTATCGGGGAAATGACGACCAATATCACCGGCAGCAATCGCACCTAATAAAGCGTCACACAACGCATGAAGGGCAACATCACCATCGGAGTGTGCGATAAGACCCTGCTCATAAGGGACTCTAACGCCACCTATAATTACCGGACCTTCACCACCAAACTTATGTACATCAAAGCCATGGCCAATACGAATCATCATTATTCCTTATTCTGACTTAAATAGAACTCAGCAAGTGCTAAATCTTCAGGCTGAGTAATCTTAAAATTATCTGAACGCCCTGCCACTAAAGCGGGCGATAAACCTTTCCATTCAAAGGCTGAGGCTTCATCGGTAATCGAAACGCCTTGTTGCAACGCCTCGCTTAATGCATTCCACAGAGGCTTTGCTCTGAACATTTGCGGCGTAAGTGCATGCCATAGATCGGCTCGCTCAACGGTATGTTCGATCTGCCCTTGGGCACCTCGCTTCATCGTGTCACGAACTGGCGCCGCTAAAATAGCCCCTACATCATGGCTCATCGCGCCGGAAATTAGCTTGTCGATATCACTGAGTTGAACACAAGGCCTTGCCGCATCGTGAACCATTACCCAATCGCTAAGCTGCTGCTCAGCGATACAGTTTAGCGCAGAGAGTACCGAATCCGCTCGTTCGCTTCCGCCAGACACTCTGACCACTTTTGGATTCTGGTTGAGTGCTAACTCCGGGTAATAGGGGTCATCATCGCTGATCGCAACGACAATTTGAGAGACTTGTGGATGAGACAGTAATTTCTCAATGGTGTGCTCTAAAATCGTTTTGCCGTTAATCTTAAGATATTGCTTAGGGCGGTCTGCTTTCATTCGGCTACCGACGCCCGCTGCAGGTACAACGGCAATCACACTTTGAAGTTGAGTCGACATTAATGGGATTCCTCACCAATGATGCGGAAAAACGTTTCGCCTTCTTTTACCATTCCAAGCTCATGACGTGCGCGCTCTTCTATCGCGTCTAAGCCTTGGCGTAGATCATCGATTTCCGCAAACATCTCTGCGTTACGAAGATGGAGCTTTTCGTTTACTTGCTGTTGAACTTGGATTTCGTTGTTCACACCGTAGTAATCAGAAATACCATTTTTACCGAGCCACAGTGTGTGTTGTAGCCAGCCAAACACTATGAGCAGTACTAAAGCAAAAATTCGCATAACACCTTTCGCCGGTTGAAAAAGAAGGAACTAGAATAAGGCACATATATACCATAATGAGCTTATCGGTGCGAGATATGTGGTGTTAGGGAATCAATAAGTCGGAGAATTATTGTCGGGATAGATATGGTAACAATGAGATTCCCTACTCCTTC
>NZ_JBFRLX010000178.1:0-17799 GCF_041470165.1 Vibrio sp. 10N.286.46.A8 | reverse complement strand
GGTAGGTAATATGCGCGACATATACATACCAGCATCAACAACTTACGTGTATCAAGTAGACGGTGAGGTTCGTGGCTTTTATTCGCTTTATGAAGGGATCTTAGCGGCGATCTTTGTCAGTTCAGAACATCAAGGCAGTGGTATTGGTAAGCAACTTATCCAACACGCGAAGCTTGGATATCCGAACTTGTCTTTAAATGTATATAAAGAAAACCAAGCGACGATTCAGTTCTACTTGTCCCAAGGCTTTTCTATTGTGAGTGAACAAGTTGATGAACATACAGGACATCAAGAATACACTATGTACTTAGCTTAGGTCTGATAGCTAAACCCGAAAGAGCAGTAACTAGGAATCGCAACTATATGGACATGGTCAAAGCTGATATTTCGCACTCAAGTGTCTTTCATCACTATGTGAATGCATGCGCTGAGGATGGGCTAGATATTTATACGGGCATTTCCGATGGCAGTGATGCGTATTTGAAAAGGCGAATTGCTTATTCAAAAGGTGAGGGTTTGCCAGAAGGGTGGACGCCTGCTTCTACTTATTTTTGTTTCGAGTCTGGACGTATTCTTGGAGTGATAAGAGTTCGTCATGGCACCAGTCCGTACATTCACGATGTCATTGGACATATCGGGTATGAGACTTTGCCACAAGCGAGAGGGCGGGGTATCGCAAGTCATATGTTGTCTTGGGTTCAACGGCACATATTGTCCGAAAGCGCTATTATTACGTGTGAGAGGGGCAATATAGCTTCGCAAAAGGTCATTGAGAAGTGCGGTGGACAATTCCTGAGTACCTTTTGTTCAGAGCAAGATAAACACGAAGTCTTACGTTACCAACTAGAACCAAAATGAACATTTAAGCGTGGCATTTTTGGGTTTTATCGGGGTTACTATGTCCCGGTTTAAACGAAAATGAAGCCATAGCCAATTATTGTTGGAGGTATTTTGAAGTATTCAACAAGACCTGCTCAGTCATCAGATTATGAATTTCTGTTCGAGCTTAAGAAGGCCGCTGAGTTTGAACCAATCAAGGCCGTATTTGGCTGGGATGAACAAATTCAACGAGATATACACGCCGAAGAGTGGGCAGAAGAACGCCCTGAAATAATTGAATATCAAGATAAAGCGATTGGTAGTGTGTTGTTGCAAGACAAGGGCGATCACTTCTATTTTTGCCGATTCTTCTTACTACCTGAGTATCATGGGAAGGGCATTGGTAGCCAAGTATTGAAAGATTGTTTAACTAAGGCTGACTACCTCAATAAACCCGTCGAACTTTTTTACCTGCAAGGTAATCGAGTTGGGGATCTGTACTTGAGGTTTGGCTTTGAAATCACCTCGCAAAACGATCAGTTTGTCTATATGTGGCGTCAGTAATTCCAAGCATTAGTTATTAACCTCAACGGTACAGTTCGCCATTGAGGTTTTTTGTTTTGGTTTTCAATTTAAGATTTAATCGCCAACAGTGCTCCGAAAGTCACTAAGCCAAATCCACATGCTTGATTGAGTCTTTTCTTTGCTCTCAATAGATGCTTTTGCAATGTACTCGAAGTAAACAGCATAGCGACAATTCCAAACCATAAGCCGTGAAGAACGATCATATAAAGCCCATAGCCGAGTGCGACATGCTGGTTTTCTGCATCAGGTGAGATGACTTGGCTGAAGATGCTTAAGAAGAACAACATGGTTTTTGGGTTGAGTACGTTACATAAAAAGCCTTGGGCTAAATAGCGCCAAACACTGGTGCTTTGCTTTGCACCTTCTATAGGTGCAAGTTTGTTGTCCGCACTCAAGATACCTTTTAGTCCTAGATAAATAAGGTAGGCTGCGCCTGCGTATCTGATCATGTCAAACAGCTGTTCATTCTGTGAGATTAAGTAACTGATCCCAAGCATTGAATAACTGATGTGAACACAAATCGCTAAACTCACACCTATTGCAGTCCAAATCCCTGCTTTTCTTCCTTGATTGACACTGTTTTTCAAAACTAAAACGAAATCAGCTCCCGGACTAATAACAATCAATAACCCCAATACTGCTAGGCTTAACCACTCCATAATGACTCCAACTCTTTATATTTGATGAGCCAGCATTGTATGGTTTTTTATTGCTGCCTATAATCGAAATGAATTCCACTATCTGTGAGAAAAAATCACACATGAGACATTTGAAAGCATTTCATATTTTCCACGTAGCAGCGCATTCGAGCAGTTACAGTGATGCGGCGGATAAACTCAATATCACACATGGCGCAGTGAGTAAGCAGATCAAGGTATTGGAAAATCACTTATCCCAAGTTTTGTTCTACAAACAGGGCAGGAATGTGTGTCTCACCAAAGAAGGGGAATTACTCAAAGGTTACACAGAGCAAGCGTTCCAAGCCTTGGAGACTGGAGTCCATAAGCTTAATCAGCTGAATCATCAAGCGTTGGAAGTCTCATGCGAACCCACATTGACCATGCGTTGGTTAATGCCTCGACTCGGTGATTTCTATAACGAATCCGGAATTGATGTTCGCTTGTCTACCGCAGGTGGGCCTGTGACATTAGGCGCAACTGGATTAGATATGGCAATTCGCCGAGACGACTTCAACGTAACCGAGCACTACAAACAGATTCCGTTAGTAGAAGAATGGGTTGGCCCTGTGTTCTCGCCTGATTATTGGCAACAGGTCAAAGACAAGCTAGCCGATGTGAAATTATTGCACAGCAGCACGCGACTAAACGCTTGGAGCCACTGGGCATCCATCACCAAAGATAGTGAATTTGATAGCCGAATGGTGTCGCAAGCTATTTCAAGCCAGACATTTGCACACTTCTATTTTTGCTTTCAAGCGGCCGTTGATGGGCTAGGAGCTGCTCTTGGTTCTTATCCATTAGTGGTTGATGATTTGAACAGAGGCAACTTAATCGCACCGTTTGGCTTTGTACCTTCCGGTCATCAGTACATATTACTCACACAAGATGACAACTGCGATGAGCCAGAAAGTCCGTTTGTGGTTTGGCTGAAGAATGAGTTATCGCAGTGTGTTCCAACCTTATAGGAACGATAGCCTCCGACCTAGAAGTTGGCTTGTCTTATGTCAGACTTTAGTTCGTTTTGGATACAAAGTTTTTGGCAAGTTCATGGGGCGGAACACCAAAAGTTTTCTTAAAGGCGCTGGTGAAGTTAGAAGGGTGCTGATAACCCGCTTCATAGGCGGCCTCGGTGATTGAAACCAACCCTCGTTCTAAATGCTGGCGTGCGATCTCTAATCGTCTCAAACGGATGTAACCGTTGATTGTCATGTTGTATGACTGCTTAAAACGCCTTTGAATATTAGATACACTCATCGAAAAGTGCTCAGCAAGCATTTTTAGGCTCAGCTCTTGGTCGAGATGAATTTCAATAAAGCAGATTACAGCCTCAATTCGTTCGTCATAACTTTGATGTTCAATGTTAGTTGCACGTGTCGCTGGTTTTGTTACTTTTGGTTTAGTTTGGTAAGCCAGACAGCAAGTTTGTGGTAGTTGATGCATCGAATTCTCAAGGATCTGTTGAGTTAAGGATTCTATATGCAACTTCTGATGGAAGTTATTGGGTGAAGAGCAAGTCGTCAATTCTTGTGTAAGCTTCCAGATTTCTTCCGTCACTTCTAATTGGAAGTTGGCATTATGTGTATTGATGAAGTTTCGGCATTTACACTCTTCGGTTACTCGAGATTCGAACCATTTTGGTTTGACTAAGATGTTAATCTTATTGAGTTTATTGCTTGCTGTCATCACTCGACGGAAATTGGCGGGTTTAGTGAGGTTGACCACCACACCTTGAGGTTGATGAGTGGCATCGAGATCAAATTCGAGATCATCGTAACCAAATGACAGCTTACCTTCCAAAAGAATGGTGATCAGAACTGAAGCGTGAGCGGTAGAGATTATCTTAGTATCGACGAGCTCAATACAGCGGCCACCGTGGATAAATATTAGTTCATTATATTGATAAGAAAGAAATTTCCCCTCAGCCAGTGATGTCTGTGTAGTTTGACCTTGTGTGACAATAATCTGCTTTTCTGTTTGCTCCAACTTTTTAGTCAGAGTGACTTTGCCAATTTTAGCTTGTTTAGACGTTACTTCACCCATTTGACCGTTCCTCATAACATCTGTGCGTTTTTGCATAAGCAAATCATCTGTGCATTTATAGGTTATAACCTTATCATAATTGATAATTATTATCATTTACATCTAGGATTGAATCTATGGAAAGCCCAGTCAGATCAACAATTAAGCTTTCAGCCCTCTATATCGCAATTGCCAGCACGTTTAGTAGCTCTGTTCTTGCCGAAGAAAGTTCATCGCACTTCGATGAAGTTGTGGTGTGGGGAACGAAAGTCTCAAGCAACACTGAATCGATCATTGCAGATGACATGTCACTGAAGCAAGCTGACCATATGTCAGATTTGCTGCGCGAAATCCCCGGAGTTGATGTTGGGGGAACGCACTCGATCAACCAGCGAATTACCATCCGTGGACTCAGTGAAACTGACTTAGACATTCGATTAGATGGCGCTTCTCAGCACGCCAACATGTTCCATCATATTGGTAATTTGACTCTTAACCCTGACATATTGAAATCAGCGGATATCCAAGTAGGTAACAACTCGGTGACGCAAAATGGTTTAGGCGGTTCAGTGCTGTTTGAAACCAAAGATGCCAAAGATCTACTTCGCTACGACGAGACTTTTGGCGCTCGTGTTTATGGCGGGTATGCCACGAATGCAAGCCAGCAAGGTTCACTTACTGTGTATGGTTTGTTGTCAGATAACGTCGATGCCATGCTTTACAGCCATTACATGAGCCGTGACAACTTTGAAGATGGTGATGGTACTGAAACCTTTGGCTCAGAAGGGGATGTATACAATATTCTAGGTAAGATTGGTTTTGAGCCAAGTGACTTACACCGTTTTGAACTTTCTTATGATATGTACCGTGATAACGGTGATTACAGTCCACGCCCTGATATGTCGGGTGGTACGAACGTGGGTTTGTCTAAAAACATCCTCATTCCCACCGATTACAACCGTGACACCATCACGGCCAGCTATGAGCTGCGTGGTGAAAGTCATCAAGGTAACGTGACTCTATACAACACGGAAACTGAGATTCAGCGAGATGAAAGTGTTATGGCACCACGTTGGCCTTCTAATCGCTTATCCAAAAACACGGCTAAAAACCAAAACTTTGGTCTCAACGCAAAGTTCCAATCCGATTATCGCCTGATGTCGTTTGATAACATCGCGACTTATGGCTTTGACTACATGGACAAGTCATCGAGCAGCTATTACGGCAGCAGCAAGTTTATGAACGAGTCAGCAATCTCTACAGCCCTTTTTGTTGAAGATCAGTTCTACTTTACTCAAGCATTCTCGGTCACGGCAGGGCTTCGTTTTGATGATTACCAACGTAAAGCAGAAGTTGGTAGCGAAGATTTTGACGATGTAACTTGGTCGTTGGCTACTCAATGGGATGTTACTCAAGATTGGACGCTGTTCGCGAGTACACGTTCGTTGTTCAAAGGCCCTGAGTTGATGGAGAGCTTTATTGCTTACCAAGATGTCGCTTATTTGGCTAACGATCTGAAGGCTGAGACAGGGCAGAACACGCAAGGTGGTGTCCGTTTCGATAAACGCTTGGATAATCACTTTATTGGTGCCAACCTGACAGTATTCCAAACTAATATTGATGACTATATTGCCGAAAAGTATCAACGTGCAAGTAAGAGTTATTTGATTTATAACCTAGGTGACGTTGAGATAAAGGGCTTCGAGGCGAGCTTATCTTATGGCTACGAGAGGTTTAACAGTAAGCTGTCTTATGCGCTTTCAGAGACTAAAAATAAAGACACAGGCGGTGCAGTAGCAGGTGGCAATGGTCGAAGTATTGATATGGGTGACAGCATTACGCTGACACTCGATTATCAGTCTGAAGCGCTTGAGACTATCTTTGGTTGGAATTCAATGTTTGTTAAAGACGAAGACAATGTATTCGATGGTCAGCCGATCAAAGAAGGCTATGACGTTCATAACCTGTTTGCTCAGTGGGTGCCTTCGAATCTTGATGGATTGTCTGTCACCTTTGGTATCGATAACGTGTTTGATGAGCAATACACCTCACACGCTTCTCGTTCAGGTACGGCAAGAGGCTTTACCTTGGATGACTATGAACCAGGCCGTAACTACAAGCTTTCAGCTGCGTATCAGTTCTAGAGAAGGCTCCAATTCTTAGATTTGGTTGGAGCGATAAACTCACGGTCGTAGGGATCCGGAAGGGGTATTGCTCGAAATTGAAGTTATCCGTTTAAGTCATTCTAGTGAAAAGAAAAGCGCCTCTCGAGCTCTTGAGCAAGAAGTCGAGAGGCGCTTTAGTTTTATTTATTATTGTTTGAATCACTCAATAGGCAAAGACAATACACCGCCATTGAGTTCGACTTGTTTTAGCCATTCGGTTGGAATTCCGTCATCTTCATCGTAGAAACACGCCGCTAATACCGCGCCAATCACAATCGCACGCCCGCAGCTGTCACCGCCACATAAGATATTGTCTCGAATACCTTGTTTATAGCTCTGAGCACCCGCAATGATGCGAATCAGCAAGGGAAATGCGGCACTCAGTTCACAATGCAATCCAAACTTCTTCGCGGCATCTGTTATTGAAAGCTCAGGTTCAGCCAATGCTTCATCGATTTGATCATGTATAAATCTGCTGCAAGTTTGTCGCACCATTTCTACGGACTGTAATGGTGAGTTGCCTTGAATCGCTGCTTGAATCAACAGGGTGATGGCTTGCGCCCATTCCACGGCTTTGTCGTTGTTGTTGGTCACTCGTACCGCGCTCTCTACCATCGCTGGTAAGGTGTGAGAGGTATAAGTACAGGCTACTAATGGAATGATCTTTGAAACTGCGGGGAGCTGCGTATCGTCTGCGCCACAGGCAGTAATCGGGGCGTCCTCTAGTTCTAATTGATGGATGTTCAACAAGCTCATGCGCGTTGCTTTATCAATGTAGCCTTGCCAACTGCCGCCAAAATCAAACCAGAAGCGGAAATGTTGAATATAGTTCGCTTCATCGTATTTTTGGTTTTCGACTAAGCTGTCGACCATCGCCAATAACTGAGCACCATATTGCGATTGCTCGCCTGCGGTTTTACCTTGGTGCGCAAAGTAGCCTTTGTCTTGATAATCGAACCGATTCGGTGAGCGAAATTCAGGCTCAAAACCAGCCACGTGTAAGATCCTCTCTTGGTCATACAGCCAGTGCAGCCCCATTGAAGCGGCGTCTCCAACCAATGCGCCAACAACGGCGTAAAAAGCTCTTTCTTTATGATTGTCCATGTTGAGTGATGTCCTTGAGAAGAATCAACGTAGTTCGATACTTTAAGTATAGTGATTAGGCGAGCATTTTGCTGTGTTTCTAATAAGAAATATGAAGGGATAAATCCTGATTGGTCAATAGCTTAAACCAATCAGGTGAACTTGATAAGGGAAAGGAATGGTCGGGCGAGTCGGTACTATTAATTAATGACGTTACTGATGGTTAAGGTAAGCACTAGAACGTTGTTCAATCACTTTGAACAGACGCGAAAGCGCAAAGCATAAAGCAAAATATACGAAGCCTACAATCAGCCAGATCTCGAAGATCAACCCCGATGAGTTTGCCATCTCAGTACCAACAAACGTCATCTCTTGGATCGAAATCAGAGACACAATCGACGTGTCTTTAACCAAGGAGATTGCTTGGCCTGCCAATGGTGGGGTGATGGCAGTTAATACTTGTGGGCCAACCACAAATCGATACTTAGACAATGCAGACAAGCCAAGCGAATCGGCCGCTTCCCATTGGCCTTTAGGAATACCTTCTAAACCCGCTCGAATCACTTCCGCAATGTAAGCCGAAGAGAGCAAACCAATACAGATAACACCAGACGCTAAGTTTTCCCAAAGGTTAGCAGGACCAAACAGAAAGGCTTGAACAGCGTTAATCTCGCCATTGTGTTCACGTAAGATACTTTCTAAACCAAGTAATGGAATCAGTTGGTTAGAAACGAAGAAATAGAATATGAAGACAAACACCAGTGGCGGAATATTTCGAACCAACTGGATAAAAATCAGTGCCGGTGTTTTGAAGAAAGCGATCTTTGAGTGTCTTGCTACACCTAACAATGTGCCAAAAGAGAGTGCTAACACCATACTCCAGACACTCAAGCGCAGTGTAGCGATCAAGCCTTGGAAGAAGTAGGGAATACTGCCTTGAGAAGGTGGAATGAAAATTAGGGTAAACGCATCTTCCCAGCGCCACTGGTAGTTGATACCAACAGCAGAACGATAATAAAGCCAGCCTGCAAACACACAAATGACAGCGAGTAACACGCCATCCAAAAGGTTAAGGCGTTGATACCAAGGCTTCATATAAACGTTGGGCTTAGGTGTTGTTAATGCGCTAGTACTACTCACGTCATTCCTGTTTAAACAATAATAATTAGTAGGCTGTTTTGTTGAGTTTTAGATCATCATTAAAGCGAATCAAGTTGCCGAATCGAGGCAGTGCAGACAACGCACTGCCTCGATTCACTAGCAAAAGTTCAGATTACTGACCTTGAGCAATCTGGTCCTGCCAATCTAGAGTAGAGAACCAGTACTCGTAACGCTCTTTCAACCAACCGTCTTCAGTACGTGCTTTGATCCATTCGTTGAAGAATTCTGCCTTGTCAGTTTCACCTAGGCGAACTGCAAATGCTTCGTTACCTTTTGATAGACGCTCTTCAAATGGAATAAATAGCGTGTCTGCATTTTTTATCGTTTCGTGTTCTGGTTTCGGGCTAGACGCGATAACCGCGTGCGCGTTGCCGTTTAACACTTCTTGGAATGCTTGAGCATCGTCATCGAACTGTAGAACTTTCGCTTTAGGGAAGGTTTCACGAGCGACTTGAACCGTGAATGCTCCACGACGTGCTGCAATTTTTACGCGGCGAGAATCAAAATCAGAGATCTGAGTAAAACCTTCCGCTAGCTCTTTGTTAGCCGCCAGTTGAACGCCAGAGTGCGAGTAAGGTTCAGTGAACAATACGCTTTTAGCTCGCGCTTCAGTGATAGACATACCGCCGATGATTACATCAAATTTTTTCGATAATAGAGAAGGGATAATACCGTCCCATGCCGTAGGTACAAATTCGACTTTCCAACCAGAATCTTCGGCAAGGCGTTTCGCCACGTCGATTTCAAAGCCAACGAGATCGCCTTGTTTGTTACGCATCGCCCAAGGAACAAATGTCGACATCCCAACGCGCAGTGAGCCACGTTCGTTGATTTTATCGAGGTTAGGCGTTTCAGAAGCAAGTGCAGGCAAACTTACGGCAAGCGCAAGTAGGGCTGTAATCGCGGTTTTAAATAGCTTCATGCTGATAAATCCTTATTGTGTTCGCCAGTTAGCCCCGAGCTTATGCTCAAGCCAAGCAGCAACGGCAGAAAGTGAAAGTGTAAGAGCAAGATAAATGATCGCCACAGAGAACCAAATCTCGAATGGCATCGCGGTTTCAGAAACAATGTTTCTGGCTTCAGTCGTCAGGTCAAAAATAGCCATGACACTCACAATTGAAGAGTTTTTAATAAGAGAGATCACTTCATTAGTCAAAGGTGGCAAGGTACGTTGCACCACCTGAGGAAGAATCACATCCCAGTAAGTATAGGTCTTTGATAAGCCCAAGGATTGAGCTGCTTCAAATTGTCCTCTCGCAATACCATTTAAACCGGCACGAAATATCTCGGCGGTGTAAGCGCCTTGGAAAAGTGCCAAGGCTAAAACGGCAGTGCTAAAGCGATCCAGCCCTAACACGGGGCCAAATACAAAATAGAGCAAATAAATTTGTACTAATAACGGCGTGTTACGAATCAACTCAACATAGCTGGTGGCTAAGGTGCGTCCAACCACAGAATTTGAGTTCCTCAATAGCGCCGTCGTTAAACCAATGATCAGCGTAGCAACCAAAGAAATCAGAGAGATATTGATGGTAACCAGTAGCCCTTCAACTAATTCTGCAGGCCACCATTCACCATCTTCATAGAAAGCAATATAGTCCGGCACACGCTCCCATTGCCAGCTGTATCCCATGGTTTGTGCGCCAGAGTCGAGAATCCAAACAACAGCAGCCACCAGTACAACAATCTGTACCAAAGCAGATAGGGCGGGTTTAATAATTCGAATCAACATCAATAAGTCAGGATCTGATTTAGGAACGCTTGAGTACGTTCATGTTGAGGGTTTTCAAAGAGCGCTTGTGGCGTATTCGATTCCACAATTTGTCCTTCATCCATGAAGATAACGCGGTCGGCCACTTGTTTCGCAAAGCCCATTTCGTGGGTCACACACACCATGGTGATACCTTCGCTCGCCAGTTCAACCATCACGTCGAGCACTTCGTTGATCATCTCCGGATCAAGCGCTGAAGTCGGTTCATCAAAAAGCAGTAATTCAGGCTTCATGCACAGCGAACGGGCGATAGCTACACGTTGTTGCTGACCGCCAGAAAGTTGTACTGGGTATTTGTTGGCTTGTTCAGCGATGTGTACGCGCTCGAGATAGTGCATTGCAAGCTTCTCGGCTTCTCGTTTGCTTTTTTTCAGCGTACGTATTGGAGACAGAGTCAGGTTTTCAAGCACGGTAAGATGGGGGAATAAATGAAAATGCTGAAACACCATTCCGACTTGGCCAGGTGTGTTGAATTTACTCGGAAGTACTTGTTCTAACACGCAAAGCTCGCCACTTTCGAAAGGTTCTAGCTGATTGATACAACGGATTAAAGTTGATTTACCCGAACCTGATGGCCCGCAAATCACCAGTATCTCTCCTTGTTCAATCTTTAAATCGATATCCTTTAGGGCATGAAAATCACCATACCACTTGTTAAGTGACTTAAACTTAACCATTTCCTTGAGATTGTTCAAATCGTTGTTCATACCTAATAAAGAGACAGGTTTACCTTAACAATATAGAAATATGATTGCACATTAAATTAAGGACTTATGAGAATTTAATAGCATCTTGTAGGGCTAATTAAAAAGCAGCGCCTGATTTGGACGCTGCTTGAGGATATACGCAAAGGCAAAGAATTTGGTTCAGTTTCACGGAATAAATTTTTAGATTATGGTGATTTTCTTTAGAACCTTGTTTTCCTTGCTCTAATTTTGACTGCTATTGAATTGCAGACTCTAGAATCTCGCGTGTTTTCTGAGGCGTGATTGCTTTGTTCTCGCCAAGCTCTAGGTAACCGTGTGATTCAAGTTGAGCAACAACGTTGTCGATTGCTGCCGCTTTCGTTGCTTCGTAACCGTCGAACATAGTTGCAACGTCTAGGCTGTGGTAGAAGGCTTCGATTGCAGCAATAGTGCGCTCGGCTAAATCAGCACCCGCTTCTAGGCCAAATACGTTGCGACCCATTTGCTCTAGCTTGCCACGCTTCGCTTCGATTTGATTACGAAGTAGTGAAGGTTGAACAATCGCAAGAGAACGTGCGTGGTCTACGTGCCATAGTGCTGTGAATTCGTGGCCAATCATATGTGTTGCCCAATCTTGAGGAACGCCAGTACCAATCAGGCCGTTAAGCGCTTGGTTTGCAGTCCACATTAGGTTTGCACGCCATGCGTCGTTGTCACGCTCGTCGTATTGCTTACCCAGTACAAGTAGGTTCTTAAGCAGTGTTTCTGCGTAACCGTCTTGAACCATCGCGTCTGTTGGCATTGTGATGTATTGCTCACATACGTGAACCCACGCATCAACTAGACCGTTGATCAGTTGGCGCTCTGGCAGAGACTTCATTACGTCTGGGTCCATCACCGCGAACTTAGGTTGTACTGCAGGGTTCATGAACGCCAGTTTCTCTTGAGTCTCTTTACGAGTGATTACAGCACCCATGTTAGATTCAGAACCTGTCGCAGGGAGTGTCAGTACAGCACCAATAGGGGTTGCTTCAGTAACTTGGTGTTTGCCCGCTAGGATATCCCAACCGTCGCCGTCGTATTTAGCCGCTGCAGCAACGTATTTAGAACCGTCGATTACTGAACCACCGCCAACAGCGATAATGAACTCTACGTTTTCTTCTTTAACAAGAGCGACGGCTTTATCTAGCGTCTCTTTGGTTGGGTTAGCTTCAACACCAGCGAACTCAATCCAAGCGTGATCCTTTAGAGAAGCGACAACTTGGTCGTAAACACCGTTGCTTTTGATTGAACCGCCACCGTAGATGACTAGTACTTTCTTCGAAGTATCAACCGCTTGGCTGATAGCGTTGATTTGGCCTTGGCCGAAGTGGATAACTGTAGGGTTAACATAAGTGAATTGCATTAGAGATTCCTTGTGTAAAGCTCAATTTGTTATTTTATTTGATTGCTCAATTTCTATATTTGCATATTAGTACAGTAATCTAGGGGGATGAAGAGCTGATTCTCCAAATAAATTGCCTATTTCTACAAAATTGATATTCTTTCTCTGCTTTAGCTTACTTACTCTTAGCACTTGGAATGGAAAGTCGCCACTTATGAAAACACTCGCGCAGTTGTTACAGTCTTATGTAGAACACAAAGGTTGGGATGATCTCGAAGGGATCAGAGAAACTGAAATTGGCGGTGTGTGGTTGTATAGAAGCAGTGGCGGGAATCAACGTCAGCCATTCACTTACCAGTCGGGTATTATCATGCTCGGGCAGGGCAAAAAGAACATCTATATTGGCGATAGACCCGTTACTTACGCTGCTGGTGATTATCTTGTGGTAGGCGTGCCAATGCCATTGGAGTGTGAAGCCTTACCTGTAAATGGCGAACCATTGCTTGGTTTGTCGATAAGCATCGATTCTCAGCGCTTGCACAGCTTAGTCAAAAAGCTGGAAGACCAAGGCTTTCTAGAGAGCTATTGCAACAAGCACAAGCAGAATTCGAGCGGCTTAGAATCGACGCCAATGGAAGAGCAAATGCTGGAGAGCTTTACTCGATTGGTCAAAACTCTACATTGTGACATTGAAGCCAATATATTGGGCGATGCCATGGTCAGCGAAATTGTCTACCGCGCCCTAACCGGTTCAGAAGGGCGTGTGCTGTTTGATTTAGCTCATCATGACGGCCATTACGCACGTGTCGCTAAAGCGCTGTCTAAAGTGCATGAAGAGTACGACCAAACCATCACTGTTCAATCGCTTGCCGACGAAGCCAACATGAGCGTGTCTGCCTTCCACAATGCATTCCGTAATGTCACCTTTGAATCTCCTCTTCAATATTTGAAGAAGGTAAGACTCAACAAAGCCAAAGAACTGATTCAGCTAGAAGGCCTTCGCATCAGCGATGCTGCTCGCCGAGTCGGCTACTCGAGCCCATCCCAATTCAGTCGCGAATTTAAGCGCCACTTCAATACCACTCCAAGAGCGGTTTAGCTCTTCTTTCAACGAAACTATCTGTTGAGAGCTATGGTGTTGAGAGCTATGGTGCCAAAAGCTATGGTGTCGATTGCTCTTCGTTGATGCCATCGTGATTCCTGAAAGTCCCATGTCTTGGCTGAACACCATACTTCTCATGTCATCCCCCTGAGTCTCATATTTGTTGAATTATATGAGTAAATGTATCTAATCATAGGCATTGTCAGATTGTAGGTATTTGATTCTCGAATATATTATTAACGTACTTATATAAAATAAGCTCTCGAAAATAATTAATTAAATAGCCTAAGAGTTTATGCACGGGTATAAGGGATAAAGTTACTAACCTAGCTAGTAACGGAGTTTTAGTGTGAACAACCTATCAAATATCATCTAAATTTTGGTAATTATCCTTTCAATTACCTGAGAGAGTATTCAGGATTATTGAATAGACTTAAAATTAAAGAGAATTTAGCAGTTGATAAAGCCTAATGTGACGGATAATTAGTCGCTTGATGACTAATTATCCTGTAACTTGCTGATTTATAGTCAACTGAGAGTCTGATGTATATCACGTTTACCCTAAAATAATTCACTTAACATGGCGCTACTTTAATCATTCTTTCCAATACGATTGTTAAATATAAATACGTATTCCTATATTATTAAAAGGATAATTCCGATGAGTAGCGATATCATTAAAATTTCAAGAAATACTGAAAATGCACCAATTAATTCTGTATCTACACAAACGGTCGCTTTTTCTCATTATAATAACTTTTCTGCTCAACTGCCTGTTGACCCTAAAACAGGTGAAATAGTTATTGGAGATATTAAAGACCAAGCAGCACAATGCTTGAGTAATATTAAATCTATTGTTGAAAGCATTGACCATGTTATGGATGATGTCGTAAAGATCAATATTTTCGTTAAGAATATTTCTGATATCGATGCTATTGATGAGGTTTACGCAAGCTTCTTCAACAACAGCCTGCCGACACGTACAGTCGTGGGTGTAGCTGCGCTACCGAACAGTGACGCTTTAGTTCAAATGGATGCTCTTATTTCAAACGGCGAAGGTACTAAACCACAAGCACCTTGCGCACTAGTTAAAGTCTCAAGAAATACAGACAATGCGCCTCAAAGTGCTGTATCGACGCAGACAGCGGCTTTTTCTCACTACAACAACCTTTCAGCTCAATTGCCTATCGATGTAAATACAGGTGAGTTGGTTTCAGGTGGTATCACAGAGCAAACGACACAATGTTTAGCAAACATTAAAACGATTCTAGAGAGTATCGGTCATGTCATGAATGATGTGGTTAAAACCACTATCTACCTTAAAAATGTTGAAGATGCAGAAAAGGTAAATGAAGTTTGCGCTAAGTTCTTCCCAAGTTATGTACCAGCGCGAACGGTTGTTAATGCTGCTGAACTACCAATGGGCGCTTTAATTCAAATTGATACATCCGTTTCACATGGCGACGGTACACCGCCGCAATTACCAGAAGACACTCGCTTGTTGGTTATTGAAGCTAATAATACTGTCGATGCCCCTTTCATGGCTTATTCGCACACCGTTGCTTTCTCTCACTACAATCATATTTCAGGCCAATTACCTTTAGACCCGAAAACAAATGAAATGGTTGCTGGTGGTGTAAAAGAGCAAGCGGAACAATGTTTACAAAATATTAAGGCGATCATTGAAAGTGTTGATCATAGTATGGACGATACTGTGAAAATTAATATTCAGCTTAAAAATGTTTCAGACATTGATACAGTGAACGAGGTCTACACAACATTCTTTAATGCTGAATTACCGGCAAGAACGGTGGTTGGGGTTTCAGAGATTCCTATGAATGCTCTAATTCAAATTGATGCAGTCGTTTCCAACTGCGAAGGTACACCACCACAAGACGTCGTTGCTTAAATTAATTGCACTCTTCTCAATAATAGCGATCAGATCTCGGCTTTAGCTCTTAAACATTGAGTCGAAACATAAGCCGGCGGTCTGATCTGCTAACTCCCCACAGATACTGCCAATCCCAAGCCTCGCTACATAACTTATTCGAAGCGATATAATTAAGCTTACACTCGACATATGGTGCTTATTGAGTCGAAGTGTCTTAATATGAAAAACAGATGCTTAACGTAAGAAAGAAAACCAGTTTATGCAATTTCGGGCCATTTTACTGCTATACCTTACCCTAGTAGGGTGTTCGTCCAATCAAGAGTTGGTACTCGACCCAACAACTATCACGCTTTTCTATGGTGAGACGTCGATCTCGGCGGGTGTGTTAGAAGATAAAACATTTAATTCGGTTCTAGCCGATAGAAGAGAGAGTGTTACTTTCTCGGGCTCACTATCAAAGCAAAACTCAGGTTACTTAGTTGATATGTTAGTGATCAGAGAAAATAGAGCACCACGTTCAAAGCGCCAATTAAACACCTTACTTCTTATGAAGCCGGGAGAGTTAGTGGATGTTGGCGGTGTGAACAATGATGTGTTCAGAGTCATTTTAGAGTAACAATCCCGAAGTAATCAATTAATGTGAAAATTTTCTTTACCTCAACCTAACTTCAAGTCTTAAGCTTCTCTTACCCAATAAGAAGGAGCTTATTATGCAAAATAACTACGTAAAAGAACTCGCCGTTAAAACTTACCAAGAAGAACTTCAGAAAGAGTACGTTAAATCTAAAGCTAGACCATTCCACGGCCCGAGTTTTATCGGCGGCGTACTGTTGTCAGTCGTGTTGGTTGGGTTGTTTTATTGACTTGAAAGCGTACAGGCCATTGAGATAACTTACTGCAGGATACTAATAGCCTAATTGTTGTGAAAGCTAAAATAATCAGAGGTATCGAGATAAACATAGTAACCTTAATTGCGTTATCTTCTACCGATGATTTGGCAAACTCACAGTAATACTGGCCAAATATATCCAGTGACTACCCATTCGACAGTAAATTAGTGTAATTACACTAAACTATTCATTGCAGATTGCCTTGACCAGCCTTTATGTAGCTTTACTACCTCAGTGCTGATTTGTACTGGATGATTCTGCTAATACTTACAACAACGTTAGCTGTTGACGACTTTACGTTGCTATGAACTATGACTCTTCGTTAGTTTCTCTATCATCAATTATTGTTCAGTTAATTATACAGAGCAGCTTCCTTTTTATTTGGTTTTATCCATCAAAATGTCCTGCTCTCCTTTCAATGGAGATTTCCCATATATTCAGATGGTTGAGGTTAGGATTAGGTGTTTGCGTTAGGACTTAACTTACTCTCTAGCGTGCATTTGATTACATTTATGGTTTGTTTCACTTCCAAACAGATTGGTTTCATCAAGGGTATGTGGTGATGTAACCCAGATAAAGTTGCTGATTTCAATCCCTCCCCATTAAATCTCGCGATCACTGTCAGTTTTTTATAGCGTAAATAAATACTAAAAAAAGCGATGCAATCATTACCCCCCTGAAATGGCACTGTGGCGTAATTTGGTGGCTATTATGTTATGAAGTTGTCGGGATATTACGGGATGTACAATATGCGGTTAGTGGTGTTTTCGTGCATGATATTTATAAATGTGCACAATTACACTCAATTCAAGTAGATGACTATTAAGTGGTCAGATTTGTTTTTATTTGTGTGAATCTCATAAGTAAGAATACAATCATTCTGTTGCATCGCAAAATGCGATGCATATCACTTTATTCGGGGTGCCGTGTTGTCTACTGTTAATTTACTTTGTCTGTTTTTTATTACACTACTAATAATATGCACATCATTTCATATGAAGTCGTCGGAAGGTAAAAAAAAGCTATCTTTTGTTCAGCAAAGACTTGAACGAGAACAAAATAAACAAAGGCTCAAACGTTTTTTCTGTGAAGAAACAGATTTACCTAACATCAACTATATTCAAGAAAAATTATTAAGAACAAACAGAAGTACCTACAAGATCATGCATGTAATCTGTGTTGGGAGATCTGCAGATTTCTATAAGTTTTTCGATTCAAAAACTAGTCGAATAGTTAAAACAGAATTACATCACTACCTAAGTGAGACACTTTCACCAAGGGTTATCGGTTTGTTTGAAGACAAATACATTGTTCTTGTATTTGAAAGCGATACTCCCTGGGAAGAAAAAAAAATCCTTGAGCAGCAACAAAAAATTCAATTCTCTTTGCCTCATGAAAAGAAAGTAGGCGATAAAACCCTAACTTTTGATTATTCTCTTGCCAGCATGATCTTATCTAATTTTGATAAACCCCAAGATAAAAATCAGTTGTTTAGAAGAATGGCTTACAGTGTTAAAAAGTCACTTCAATCTATTGATGGTGTCTACATATATAACATTAATG
>NZ_JBFRLX010000177.1:0-8573 GCF_041470165.1 Vibrio sp. 10N.286.46.A8 | reverse complement strand
GGAGCATAGGGCTTGGGTTAATCGAAAGTAGCGTTAGAACTTGAGGCTTTAGACAAGCAAAACGCCAAGCAAATGTTGGCGTTTAGTGCTAGGAAGCAAAAAAGATAAGAAGAAGCTACGAGGCTAGCAAATTAAAAATGCCTTTGAGGCTAACTAGCCCATTTTAGGTATCACCGTTATCACAGGGACACCTAAGATCTCTTCGATTTCGTCTTTACGCTTGATTGAAGAGTCAAACAGCTCGAACAATACCGCCAGACCAATGCCCAATCCGATGCCCGCAACAAATCCAGCCAGAATAAAGATAAAAGTCGGCATGTTAGATTTCATGCTAGGCGTGAAAGGCAAATCGATAATCTTCACACGTTTGTTTTGCTCGAATACACCAAGCGAACCCGTTAGCTGAGCCATTTCATAACGCTCTGTCAGTTCATCGTATAGCTGACGCTTGATTTCAACTTGGCGTTTAAGGCGATACATCTCTTTTGCATTTTCACCGAAGTTATTCGCCTTGTGTTCTAATTCGAAAATCATAGTACGAAGGCTTTTCGTTTCTTCAGTTAAAGACTCAAAGCGAGCGCGAACCAGTTGTAAACTGTGTAGTTGGGTGACTAAAAGAGGTTGGGTATCCGAAAGTTTGTTCAGTGTCGTACTACTTGCAATGTCCCAAAGCTGGTCGCTGTTCATCGTAGGTTGGGTTACATCGAGCAAACTCTTTCTCTCATTTTCAAGTCTGTCTAGTTCACGAACTTTAGCTTGTACGGCACTGTGTTTGTTTGTGTATTTGGCTTGAAGCAGAGCCAGTTCACTACGAATATCGATGATCTGATCTTCTATTCGACCTATCACAGGGTTGGTTTTTGAAAGCTGTTGATCGATTGACCCTAAGCTTTTTTCAACACCGGATAACTCGGCCTCTTTTTCTGCGAGTGTTTGTTTGAGTGACGCTAAGCGATTCAAACTTTGGCTCTGTACCTCAGGCGTCGAATGAACATTCTCATTCATGTATAAGGCAAGAGCTTCTTCTGCTACTTCAAGTTCAGCACTGCGTTTATCTATATGAATTTTCAAGAAGTTACTCGAGTCTTCAATCGACGAACGTTCCGGAGCGAGCAATTGTTCAATGAAATGTTCACTTACCGAACGAAGCGTCGCTTCCATTCCATCTGGCGTGTTTGAGCTTAAGCTGATTTTTAGAAAATCTTTTCCAAGCTGAGTCACCGTTAGACGTTGAGATAGGTCAGTAATGATCTCTTGTTTCTCAATTTCAGGCATATCGGGCGTGGTTAATTGCAGTTCATCAGCGACCGAGTAAAGCACATGTCGACTATGAAGTAGTGTTCTCAACGCGTTAAGGCGGTCTTTGAGCATGGTAGAAACGGCAATGTCTTCCAAAAATGGATTCATTTTGGCCGTTTCTTGAATCAACATACTGGTATGCGCGTCATATTTAGTTGGAGCCAACTTGCTCACACCAAAGCCGACAAAGGGCAAAATAAGGATTGGTAGAACAATAACGTAGCGTTGGCGCCACATGGCATTCAAGATGAACAATAACCGCAATTTCAGATTATTCATAATAGCTCCAACATCCAATGTACGAAGTTACCGCGGTTCTGCCAACTGTCTTTGGAGACGACAGAGACTGGCGAGTTTTCAAGGTGACGGCTTTGCTCGAGAGCTTCGACCATCTGTTGTGCATTTTCAACGGACGTAACGTGATTCTTATAAGGAACCATTGCAGGAAAAGGGGTGGTTACGATAGGAGTTCCCGCGGCAAGGTATTCCATCAGCTTTAATGGACTGCATGCTCGGATCTGTTCGTTATCAACGAAAGGTAATAGGCTCACATCCCAGTGTTGAGAATAGCTTGGCAACGTGTGATGTGGGCGAGGCCCCAAGTAATGAACATTATCGAGGTTAGGCAACGACAATGTATCAAGCTCATTAGGGCCGATGAATACAAAGTCCCATTCCGGCATTGCTGTCGCCACATGTTTAACCATGTCGTAATCCAGCCATTCAGATAAGCTTCCGTAAAAGCCTGCAATCGGGCGGTGGTTGCTTGGCAAGTCGTGTGCTCTTGGAACTGGTGTAGAAAATAGCCCGACATCGACACCATGTGGTAAGAGTTGAGCTTTCTCATTAGGGAATTTGCCCATCAGCTTTTCACTAGCAGCGAAGATCAGATCTGATTTTTCAATCAATTCCAATTCATGCTGAGCGACAGTTTTGTGGTCAACGCCCGCGAGCGCACTAAAGTCATCCCCGCAGTAATAAACAACCGCTGACTCGCCTAAGTGTCCGCATAAATCAACAGCGGTAGGAAGGGAAGTCCATAAGATAGGATTATGAAGTTTCAGCTCAGCAATAACTGGCTTCAACTGACGTAACATCATTTGCTGAGCCAGTTTTCTAGACAGCTTAGAAGAAGGCGCAGGAATGGTTTTCAAGTTCACGACCGTTATGTTGCCTTGGTCGTTTGAATCAGCGACATGTTGAGGACCCAGCATGTTTTGAGTAACTGCGTTGCTTCGCCCTGTCAGTTTATTAAATGCACGAGTGATGTCTTTAACTGACAGTCTTGGCTGTCTAAGACCAATAGAGTTGACCCATAAGACTTTATGTTGTTTAGCCAAGTGGCGAACCAAGTGTTGAGTCGATGAAGGCAGACCGCCAAAGTCTTCACCAAATACGATTAAATCACGCATGGTCGCCTCCATGAGTCTCTAACGAGTCGAATACATCGGATTCTGTCACTTCAACGGATTTAATCTGACCGACAACTCGAGCAGGGTTACCGCCTGCGATTGCGAAGGCAGGGATGTTCTTTGTTACCACGCTGCCTGCGGCTATTACGGCACCTTCGCCGATGGTTACGCCACCTTTAACGGTAACATTGGTGCCTAGCCATACATCTTGTTCAAGAATGATGTCGCCGATTTGCTGAGGGTCATCGCCTTCACCTAGTGCTCGACGTTTTGCATCAAGCGGGTGTCCAGAGTATCCAAACAGGAAAGCGCCGCCAGCGATGCGTACGTTGTCGGAGATAACGACTTTACCTCCAACAGCGATGGTCGATTGCCAACCGATGTCTACATTGTTGCCAATCGACAGTAGTGGGTGTTCCAAGCCTTCAAGTGGTTGGGTACAACCAGAGAATGTCGTGTGGCCAGAGATACGGCAGTTATCGCCAATCGTAATTTGTACCGGACCGCTCACGAAAGGGAGGCCACCGTATAAATACAGGCGTTTGCCACATTGAGCGACACGACCTTTGAAAGCCGGAGTCCAGTAGAAGAATCGCGTAAAGCCAGAAACCAAATTCACCACTAGCTTGTGCGCTTGATATAGGCAGCGATTAAGTACTTGAGGGGTAGGTAGCTCTGCGCTTCTGATGTCTTTCAAAATGAAAAACACATTTCTAATTCGAGAATTAGGGTGAAACTTAAGCCAATGTTTGAATTGATGTATAGATACTGACGTCATAATGAAAATCCTCTTTTTTGTTATATAGAAGTACTTTCATATATTGTGCCATTTAATAAGTTGATTATTTTCAATGTGTTACAAGTTGGCTTTTAGGTTTTCTCATTTTGACAGGCAGTATGAGATACATTCGCAACAGCAACAATCAATGCGGAAAGAATATAGATAGGCCAGTTGAAGCCTTGTGTTAGGAAGGTACCCGAGACTATGGTGCCAATTAACCCAGCATATACGGCGTAAGCCGCGGCATTGAGATTTGGGTCGATTGCGTTGGTCGTCTCTGAAAGCTGTTTGAGTGTCGAGCGTATTGTTTTGATCAGTGAGCCAATCAATATCAGAAAGATAATCAACCCTAGAAAGCCAGTTTCAGCTAACACACCAAACCAAGTACTGTGAACGGCGTGATTCAGTCCGTCCCAGTGCGAACTATAAAAGAAGTAGTTCGAGAAGAAGTTGTTCAACCCTACGCCTGTCAGTGGATTCTCAACTGCCATTTTTACTGCTGCTTCCCATGCATAGATTCGCCCCATTGCAGATTCATCGATACCTTGTTCAGCGGCACCACCAGAAGATCTGTCTGAGATCCCAGCAACCAAGTAGAGGACTACGGCCACGACAGTTCCTACGGATATTAAGAGAACTTTAGAGCGCACTAGTTTCCACGCAAAAATACCAATCACCGCAATACACCCCAGTAATCCGCCACGGCTTTGAGTCGCAATAATGGCGGCGAGCAGCAACAAACAGACTAACCCGCTAATTAAACGTTTGGATCGTGAGATGCCAGTCGTGGTGGCTTGGCTTATCGTAAAGGCGAGTGGGAACATCAGTACCAGTGCTAGATCATTCGGGTCGCCTAACATAGAGCCAAAATCGCGGCCAATAGTCACGCGTGAGCCTTCAACAAGCCCAATACCATTTACTGAGTTATACACGGCAATGGAGCTGACTAAAGCGCCTGCGTAGATAATCGTCATCGCGGTTTTTGCGAGGTTTTCCGTGGTGTTTACTAGCCAAGTAATCGCAAGCGTCATCACGATGATTTTCCAATAAACGCCTTTGAATTCTGCAAGTGCTATGGGCCTGTTAGACGCGAAGATAATACCAATAAAAACCAATACCCAAAAAATGGCGAGCCAATTTAAACAAGGGTGCCAGAAGATTTTAAGCTCTTTGCTGATTAATGCATGCCAGAGCAGAGCTGACAGAGCGCCTAATGAAAGCATCAGCGGTATTTTAAGCGAATAGAGTTGAGGTATGGCTTCGTGAATTCGAAAAAATGAAAAGACAACGAACAGTAGCACTAGCCAGAATGTCTTGTTTAACACGAATAATCCGGCTAATGGCACAAGAGCGAGCGCCACAATGACAGCGGGATGCGGCACGAAGTACCAGACAATACCTAGCCCGACACACAAGGTGCTAATCGTGATGATGACTGGCAATCGATTGGCTTCAGGGTTGACCATTGTGACCTCTATTCGCAAATAAACTCTTAATGACTCGGCTCGCAATCTTTTGAGACGTAGTTACACCTGATGTTAAATATTGCAAAGCGAGTGCCAGTTATACATTTTGTTTAACTAACTGATTTAGTGTTGGATTATTAAGTGAGGGCTTAGCCTTGAGGTGGTTTTTGTCATTTTGAGAATCAGTATAAGACTGACTAGAACGGCTAAGTTATCCAGCTAAAATAACCAGTTACCTATTAAGACGAGTATTAACGGTCGAGTTGATAGATTTCCAACAACTGCGGGACAACAGCTTGTGGTGAGTATTTGTTTTTAACGGTTTCTATCGCGTTACTCTTGAGAGAGTCACGTTGCTCGCTCGTCAATGACATCCACGAGGATAAATGCTGTTCTAGTACTAACGCTGTTTCTGAATCAGATTCTGAATTGGCGAGGTAGCCATTAACTTGGTGCACGATGAGCTTAGGCAAGTTACCAACTGAGGTAGCGAGAACGGGAATGCCGCGAATCATGGCTTCTAATGCCGCCATAGGTAAGCCTTCAAAGCGGGAAGGGATGATTAACAAATCGATTTGGCTCCAGACGTCGTCCATATTGGTCTGATGCCCATGAAAGGTAACATTATCAGGCTGCGATTTAGCTAAGACGTCCATTTCTGGTCCGTCACCAAAAAGCTCAAACCGAACATCAGGAAACTGTTTGGCTAATGCGACAAATCGATCAGGCGCTTTTTCATGGCTTAACCGCCCCACAAAGCCTACATGGAATGGGCTTGATGAAGGGGAGTTTGTTAACCCGGTTGGGACTTTAACAAAGTTATTCAATTGATGGGTTTTACTCGGCACTTTCGCTTTAATCTTCTCACTGACCACAAGCGACTGATCAGAAAGAAAGCTGCTGTAACGGTCGAGCCAGTCATAAAGCCATACTTTGCCTGTTGGGGTTTCACCTGCGTGATAAGTGGTGATTTGCTTAGTGCTGTTTAAGCGAGGTGGGAGCTTGATGAGTTTACTGACCAAACTGGCTTTGTAACCATGAGCATGGATAAGCCTTGGCTGATAATGTTGAACTGCACGTTTAAGCTGTGTCGCGCTATTGCCATTTGAATCTGCAGAACATGAGGCTAAATCAGAGAGGTAACTATAAGGGATGTTCAGCGCATCCAACTTTTCAACGATGATCGCTTCAGGATTAAACTTAGTCAAAAGAACGATGCGAACAGCCTCTGAATACTGAGCGCTTTCCGATATCAGGCCTTGTGCTAATTCTAAAACATGCGTTTCTATGCCTCCAAAAGTTTGGCTGTCGATCAACAGCCAAATCTCATGAAGGTTTATGTCGAGTACCCCTTGGTTAGGCTTGATTGTACTCATCTTCCGATTCCCACGCCTGTTTCTTACGATAAACAGTAGAAGGGCTAAGTTCTAACAGCACAGCAGCGTTTAACACATTTCCATCGCAATGATTGATAGCATGTTGAATGGCTTCACGTTCTATTTGCCACATTGGACGAATACCACCTTCGCTTGTTGTAAATGTGGGCGTCATCGGGTCGTTGTTAGCGGGAACAACTGACGATTGCTCCAACTCTTCAGGAGTAATCGGTGGCAACTTAGCTTCGGGTGCTTCCACAACAACAGTTTGGGGCGCCGCTACTCGAATTGGTGTCACTGATTTCGAGGTTGGAGCTGCGTCTATTTTATTAATCGGAGGCGGTAACATGTCTTTGGTCACGCTTGTTTCATTGTTCAACACCACGATGTTACGGATGATGTTTTGCAACTGACGCACGTTGCCTGGCCACGCATAACGCTTAAGTAGATTCTGCGTTTCTTTGTCTATTGATTTGAACTTCTTTTTGTCTTGCTTCGCGTACAGCTTTAAGAAGTGATTGGATAGCGTGACAATGTCACCTCCTCGTTCACGAAGCGGTGGCATCTCGATAGGCACAACGTGAACACGATAGTAAAGGTCTTCTCTAAAACGTCCTTCTTCTACCTCAACCAGTGGGTCGCGGTTGGTCGCACAGATAATTCTGACATCAACTTTAATCTCGCGGTTGCCACCGAGTGGAGTAAACGTACCGGTTTGCAAAAATCTAAGGAGCTTCTTTTGCATCTCCAGTTCCATTTCACAAAGCTCATCGAGAAATAGGGTACCGCCATGCGCTTGCATTGCTGCACCTTTACGGTCGGTTGTCGCACCAGTAAACGCTCCTTTGACGTGACCGAAGATTTCACTCTCCATTAGGTCTCGAGGGATAGCGCCACAGTTAATGGCAACGAAGGGCTTACCGTTACGTTGACTCTCTTGGTGAATCGCTTCTGCACACACTTCTTTACCCGTACCACTTTCGCCGTTAATAAACACGCTGGCAGTGGTTGGTGCTACCGAATCAATGATCTTGTAAACCGCTTGCATAGGTAGGCAAGAGCCGATGAAATTATGAAAGCGGTCACGATCGAACTTGCTTTGCATGTTATCGACGAGGTTTTCGAGTTTCGCTCTTTTTAGATGTAAGCGGACAGAGGTCTTGAGTCGATCGGCTTGAATTGGCTTTTCTAAGAAGTCTTCCGCACCGCGTTGGATAAGGTCTACAGCAATGTTTACTGAGCCATGTGCTGTCGCGATGATGACTGCGGTCGGTATTTCGTTCGCACTAATCCAATCTAAGACTTCTTCGCCTGGCATGTCGGGCAACTTAAGATCGAGAATAACAACCTGTGGAGAGTGCCTTTCAATGAAGATCTTAGCTTCCGCGCCGGTTTCGACGTGGAAAATATCGTAGGGCTCGTCTTTTACGTACTGCTTGTAGAGTACGGCGAGTGAGGTGGAGTCTTCAACTAACAATACCTTAGGGCGCATTGTGTATTCCTTTTGAAACTTTATCCTAACCAATCAATAACATAGTGGTATGTATCCATCAATACGAGACTTGTGTATTTGTTATCTACCGCATGCAATCTCTTAAGAAACGATAGGTGTACTTTCTCGCGTTGTTGGTCACGCCGGAGTGCATGTTAATGGTGACTATATTGATAACGACTATGTTGAGTTTTTATCTGATACCGACACTTACACTGATGAGCATTCAGATCTCGCTGAAACCAGCCTCTTTTCTTTCAAGCAAGGCTTTAATTGAACGCTCTGCGAGTTCTAACAATTCGTCAACTTGTAGAAATGCGGCATCATGACTCTGTTCTAAACATTGCTTCTCTAAAACGCGAGCTAACTCACCCAAAGGGCGATTACCTAATGATAGCGCCGTGCTGCCAAGAGTATGAACCTCAAACTCAAGTGTTTGAGCATCGTTCTGAGCGACAGCCTCTTTTATGGCGACCAAGCGTGTTTGTGATTCTTCGACATAATGGTCGATCAAGATCGGGATAATATCCGCACTGGTATCGCGAATCATTTGCTCTAGAACGCTTTCATCAACAAGCTCGCTAACTTCTTGTGAGTTTAGATGTGCAGTTGTGTCTGACGCTAAAGTGGAATTCATCAAACTAAGTCCTTTCGTTGAGCTTAATATCCGTGAGTAAAGGGGCTGTTGACCTTTCGTGGTTAAGTTTTGTTCGAATGGGGACGCCTAGCCCGAACCCTTCGGGCAGC
>NZ_JBFRLX010000176.1:0-8549 GCF_041470165.1 Vibrio sp. 10N.286.46.A8 | reverse complement strand
ATATACTATCCTAATCTTATTATCTATTTTCTGTTTCTTTTCCGAACTCTTTAATATCTCATTAGCTAGCTGAAGAGTTTCTGAATCTAAGCAATTTTCAAGTATGAAAACATTTTCAACTCCTTCAGCATTCATAGACTCAGCTAAACCGGAGGTTGAAGCAATTGCCATATCACATGCAAGAAGTGCTCTTTTATAAGAATTAGCGCCTTCTAAAACCTGAGCTCGAACTTGACTCGAGAGATCGCTAACAGTTTTGCTTTCTGCTAGTATAGCTTCGTTAAAGATAAGGTCATCGACTTCCCAAAAAGTTGTCACACTGAGGCGCTTACACTCTTCAATCAAAGACATAACAATATCTGTACTAGGTACTCGATAAAATATAACTATAGATGAGTTGGAGATATTAGCTCTTGCTTGGTGATACTCGGTCCAAGATACAACTTCGCATTGAAATCCTAGCAGCTCAAGCATTTCTTTTTTCTGTGTCACTCGATATTTAGTACATTGCTGTATGCTTAGCTCTGCAATAATTGTCACAGAGTTTGTGCAGATCTTATGAGCGGGAGTCGATACGTTATTTAAGAAATGTTTATCACTTATATTACTAATATTAACTTTTGATGAATGATGTAAAGTTGCATGTACAAGAGCCTTTACCCCACCAGACTTTAAAATTCGTAATGCATAATTTAGTGTGTTTCTCATTCCTTTCTGACGTATAGCTCGCGGAAGGTAAAGAATCAGATTTTTAGCTTTCTTAATTTTATTCAACAAGGCAATAATTGGTTGAACAGAGTTCCAAATAGTCGAAGTTTCAATGGCGTTTAAACGATTAGCAACTTGCTCTAGAGCTTCTTTTTGGCTGTTTAACGCAATATCTCTGTCTTCGAGTTGAGCACTTAACTCAGCGACTTGAAAAGTCAAAGTACCATTTTCATTAGTCAAAGCGTTTATTGTGTCTAGTGCCTTGCTCCTAAAAAAATCAGACTTTGAATATAAATCAAAAAAATCACTATAAAGAGCAGAAGGGAAATCTATTTCATAACCTAAATGGACATAGAACTCATCTAGCATTGCTTTAGCCGACGCAAATTTACCAAGACTTAAAAGATAATCGTGTAGTTTGGTGTATTTAGATGTCCGGGTACATTCAGAGCCAACGATAGATGACAATACATTGAGATCAAAGTCTAGAAAACGACGTTCAACGCGAAACTGTTCATATTCACTTCGAAAGAATTTTGAGTCGTTAACAGCTAAACTCAAATTCTCTCCGTCTCCTCTCACGCGATACGCAGATAACTTTTGGCTAAGTAATGTAAAATCTTCAGTTGAAGATAATCTTAACCACATGTCATAGTCTTGAAGTTGAAGTAACCTTTCGTCGAAATACCCAAACTCTGCAAATATGTCTTTATGAAACATACCTGAAGTCGCACACAACATATTTCCACAATCAATGAAATTCTTTTTAATCGCTAAACTGCTAAACTCCCTGTTAAAGATTTGAGATAGTTCGTGATCACATAAATTGTTATCGTCATCGATTATATCAACCCAAGAAAAAGAAAAACGAGTAGCCTTCTGCTGCATCATGGCTAGCTGAATTTCTAACTTATCATTGTGATAAAGGTCATCACCCGAGAGTAAAGTAACATAATCTCCCTTACATTCTCGAATAGCCAAGTTAAATGCGTGTGAGGGAAAAGTGTTATTATCTAAGCTAATAAACTTAATTATATCATTTTTATCTTTGTACGACTTTATCGTCTCAACAGTTCCATCGGTAGAGTTGTTATCTACAATAATCAACTCAAAGTTATTATAAGTTTGTGATAAACAACTCTCAATGGAGTCTGAAACATACTTCTCGTGATTATATGTCACCATGCATATTGAGATTAAAGGATTACTTGGTTTCTGCATGATTAAATGGACCAACTATTAATTAAGCTTACGATACGTTGTAGTTCCAATTCAGTCAGAGTGGGGCTAATTGGTAAACTCAAAATATCATCACACACACTTCTAAGCTCGTTAGTATGCTCTAATTCTGAGTAGGCTACTTGTTCATTTACGAATTTGGGATAATGCTTTTGGGTTTGTACACCATTTTCCAACAGATACTCGCTCAACTTTTCACGTTCTGGAGTTTTGATAACGAATAAATGAAAAACATGGCTTGCTTCGTACTTCCATTCAGGAAGCGTGATGAGTTCGTGCTTTATATTTTCGATATAATAGCGAGCGACTGTATGTCGATTTTCGATATCATCATCGATATACTTAAGTTTAACTCTTAAAATAGCTGCTTGTATTTCATCTAACCTACTGTTCACACCTTTGTAAATGTGCTCATATTTTACGTGAGAGCCATAGCTTCTAAGTGCTGAAACAATTTCCTTAAGTTTCTCATTATTTGTGGTAATAGCACCAGCATCACCTAGAGCTCCTAAGTTTTTACCAGGATAGAAGCTGAAGGCACCTGCATCTCCCCAAGAACCGGCTTTTTTCCCATCAATCATAGCTCCGTGTGCTTGTGCGCAATCTTCTAGCACCAACAGGTCATGCTCTTTAGCCAATTTACAAATCTCTTCCATTGGGGCCAATTGACCGTACAAGTGGACTGGAAGTATTACCTTGGTCTTTGACGTAATTTTTGCAGCAATCTTAGTTACATCTATATTAAATGTCTCGTGGTCTGCATCAACTAGTACAGGTGTCAGATTGCTTTCTGAAATAGCAAGGACAGATGCGATAAATGTATTAGAAGGTACAAGGACCTCATCACCATCCTGAATTAGCCCCATAATTTTCCAAGCTTTAAGAGTAAGTGTCAGCGCATCCAACCCATTACCGACACCGATACAAAAATTCGTCTGGCAATAAAATGAAAACTCACTCTCAAACTGCTTTAGCTCATCTCCCATAATATACCAACCAGAGTCAACAACTCTCTCAAAGGAAGCCTTTATTTCTTCTTTATATCTTTCGTTAAGTGTTTTTAGGTCTAAAAATGGAATCATCTTACTATTTCTCTCGCGGGGTTACCAACAACAGTACTGTGAGCAGCAACATCTTTAACAACAACAGAGCCAGCACCAATCATAGCACCAGCACCAATGACAATCCCAGGCAAGATTGTCGCATTTGCGCCAATTGAAGCGTTATCATGAACAATCGTTTTTAAAAACTCATCAGGAAACTGCTTCGAGCGAGGTCTATTATCGTTTGTAAAAGTCACGTTTGGTCCTACAAAAACATTATCTCCGATTGAGATACCATCCCAAAGTTGAACACCACATTTTATAGTGACATTATTACCAACAAAAACATCATTCTCAATAAAGGTATGTGAGCAGATATTGCAATTTTCTCCGATATTTGCTCCTTTGAGAATTACGGCATACTGCCAAACTTTTGTATTCATTCCGATACTATCAGTCTGAACATCACTTAATTTATGGATAAAAGCTTTCATATTAAGAACATCCACTATTATAGCAAAGGAAAATCATGATTTAATTTCTTTTAAAAATTGTTCGTAATCACGAATATAATCGGACTCATCATAAAAGCTATCAGCTAAGACTAAAAGCACACAGTCATCCGAAAAGTCATACATCTCTCGCCAAACAAAAGATTCTATAAACAACCCTTGTTCAGGATTATCCAAGAGAAAGTCGATCCTTTCATGTCCGTCATCTAACAAGAATCTACACGACCCTTTTAATACAATAGCTAATTGCTTTAGTTTCTTGTGGGCATGAAAACCTCGACGAACATCGCCTTTTGTGTTGTACAAATAATAAACGCGTTCAATAGCAAACGGTATGTTTTTTTTATCTTCTAGCGCAACCAAAGAACCTCTGTCATCTCCATGCGCCTGAAACTGTATAAATTTTACGTCCACGTATCCTCCCAATTAAATAAATTTACGCATTTACGCATTTACGCATTTACGCATTTACAAGCTGCTGCATCTAAACCTAGAATACTAAATTTCGTATTTAAATACGTTTCTAGTTCATTAATATTAACCGAAGCATCTTCGTGTAAAGAACTTGACTCAAGACTAGGTACTGTTAATAAATGAGAAAGTTCTATATTTGAAGCATCAGCTAAAGGTTGAAATATGAAGTAGTTAGTACACTGCGCAGATGGCGATAACATTATCGCTTGACTACCGGGTTTCATAAACAAAACATTGGTGAATGACGCTCCCGACGCACCAAAAATAAAATCGGCCTGTGAAAACAATCTGTACTGCTCTTCAAAACTCAAAGAACCCGTATCGACGAAGTCAAAACCAAATTTATACAAAACTCGTTCTACCTCAATGATATTTGTTATCTTCCTAAGTTTATTATTGCTTCTTTGTAGGTATATTCTACTATTTACGATATCAGGAGAGACACTCGTTGTTACTGAACGAGACACTTCGTGCTTAACATCTAACAAACCATCAAACGAAAGAAAAAACTCTTTCTTAGGGTTTGGTAAGTGAGTTGTATTATCTAAAGATAGCCAAAGAGGAGTACAATAAATTAACTCATCACAAGTGATAAGTTCCGCCTTTTCAATTTTTATCAAAGAAAAGCTAAAATCACTTGTTGCAGACAAAATTATTTCAATTACACGAACACACTGTTCTGGCATACATTCATCGATGAGTATATTTACGTTCTCATCACCAGCTATAAAGGAATTTTTAATTTTTATTAACTTGGGAATAACTTCTGTCATGCAGTGGTAATAATTTGAGGTATGCTCTTTCAACAAGCTAATAGAAACACCGTTCACAATACGTCGAGAATTAGTAATAACCTCATAATCAAAAGCCTCGACACTTGTATTTTTAATGAAAATATCAGGTCGCTTCATGTCATGCTTCGGAGTCAGAAACTTTAACTCATGATGATACATCTTATCACCATAAATCACAGCATCTGTACCACCTAGGACACAAACGCCAGTCAAACGAATTACTTTTATATCTGGTAAGCTAGATTTTAACGACGAACGCCTACATTCCAAATTATCTATATATAATTTAGGGGAGGATATTTCAGAATAGTTCCCGGTTTTGTAATAGAGTACTTCACACTCCACATCTAAAGAATCTATATCATCGACCAAGCCGACTTCAATAACCTTTACGACATCGTCATCACTTTCTAAAGCGTCTGAATCACTTTCTAAAGCGTCTGAATCATTTTTGGAAAACACTCTAACTAGGGTGTTCCTATAAAAATGTAAGCTATCTATATACTCATACCTCAAAAATCGAGGAAAAATATAATAAATAGACTTGAGAATTTCTTTAATTAACTTTCTCATATCAAAACCAAAATAAATTTCTATTCGTGTTAAGTTGAAATACAAAAAGACTGTTACAATAATATCCAAAGGGTAATTAAATCCAATTACCTATTAGCATAAAACTGTCGTCTAATTTTCTTAATAAAACCATTTAAAAATATCGAATTTTAAACTCAGCGCCCATCACACCCACCACTCATAAAGTAGATTAAGTCCGCTAAACATCGATTCGATATCCTCAATTTGACTGCTTGATAATGACTCATGATAATCACTTACTGGTTTAACAATATTACTCCCATAATTTTCAGAAAAAGTTGGGTCCGCATTGTCAAACTCAAATGAGTTTCTCTCGAACGCATTACCACTTAGTTCATAACCTAAGTGATTTTCCAATCCATCCAACTCTCCCCTGAGACCTTCGATTATTTTTTCATATTTTACCACATAAACACCACCAGACTTAAACAGGCAAGATTCATGTATTGTATGGTAATAATTATATATATCACTAGCCACTTTCATTACATTTACATCAGAGCAATATCCATCATGCTCATTGTAATAAAGTCCTCTCTTGATATACACCTTTAACATTGATGAAACCACAGCTCTAGGATCCCTTACAATATAAATGACTTTACTCCGAGGCAGGAATCTTGGAATTAGATCAATATAGAGAGAGATTTCAGGATCTTTCAACACTAAATATTTGTAGCCCGAGCCTTCGAAGTTATTCAACACTATTTTCAGCATATTATTTACGTGCGAAGAATATACATTAAACAATGTTTCCTTGTCTTTTGCGTAGATAGAGAATCGCTCTCGATCAGAATAGTTGACTATATCAAAATAATGTTTGATTATTTGAGTGATAAAAGTACATTCAGGTAAGTTCGGATAACATTTTTCATTACCTGTAATCAAGCCAGAGAGCAATGTGGTGCCACTTCTAGGTGCACCTATTATCATGATAGCGTCTTTCTTATCCATGTTAAAAATACCTTAAAATTATCATTACCCCTAACAATTACTAATCACATCACTGATGTTGAATAGTTAACTCAGGAAACAGATCTACTTTTGACCATAGTGTGCTATTGGGTCTTTTTTCAACTCTAAATATATATGAATCAGGGACAACATCCAAATATGATATGTTTACATCTGGAATGATTGGGTCAGTTACCATTGCAATCAACGAGTATGTATTATGTTGCAACGGTAACTTCAAAGTATATTCCACTTTCAAAGAGTCTCCTACTTTAACATCGTATAGCTCTTTTCCAGCTTGCAGAAAATTACAAGTAACTATGTTAATCTTCTTATCATCTAATATATGAAAATTAACCGATATTTTCTTGTTTACGTAGCTATCAAAATATATCTTTATTTTTATAGTTTGGTTAAATTGGACATCTTCGATCAAAAAGTCGTTTGTGTCGACTATCTCTACATTAGTAATTTTTGCTTCACCAGTCCCATGTCTAAAGAAAGCAACTTTTTTGTCAAAATCGGACTCTTCATCAACTCGACTTGATACTCTAGGCCCATCATCTATTTTTAATACCTCGAGTTCGCCCCCCCTTATTAGTGATTCCTCAGTTCCGTTTCCATTACTTTCTTTTGAAGACTTGGGTTCATCTCCAACTTCAGTGTCTTCATTAGGTTCCTGCAAAGAATCTTTATTTGCCTGATTCGTCAACATACGCATATCGTTCATGTATAGTTCAGCGACCTCACCAGCAACTCCAACTGCATGAACTCGACCATTTTTAAGATAAATACATCTTTCGCATAGACTTTTCACACTATTAATGTCGTGACTCACAAACAAGATCGTTGTTCCCCTATCCTGTATTCTTTTCATCGCAGTCATGCATTTAGTTTGAAAGGTCATATCTCCGACAGCGAGGGCTTCATCCACGATAAGTATATCTGGTTCAATGGATATTGCGATCGCCATCGCTAATCTAGCGAACATGCCTGAAGAGTATCCTCGAACAGGTTGGTAAATATGCTCTCCAATATCAGCAAACGTGATAATGCGATTTAGCTTTAAGTCTACATCTTCTTTGGATATACCCATTAGAGAACAGTTAACATAAACATTATCGATACCACTAAGCTCCATATTAAACCCAGTACCAAGTTCCAATATAGAAGAAACAACACCGTCAATTTCAGTCGTTCCTGCGCTTTCAGTCAAAACACCAGTGATAATTTTTAATAGAGTAGATTTTCCTGCTCCATTTTGTCCTATGATTCCGACAGTTTCGCCTTTCTTTATTTCAAAATTAACATCATCTAGTGCGTAAAAATTTTTATGGTATATTTTCCTAAAAGGATGTAGAGCCTCTTTAAACCTATCTCTTGGATTATCATACATTGGATATGTTTTAGTAATATTTTTACAATTTATCGCTATATTATTCATATTTCAACTCCTACAACACATCAGCAAAGTGAGGCTTCAATTTCCTAAAACACACGCTTCCAATAATTATAAGCGCAAAAGTAGTACCCCAAAAATAGGCAGTCCACAATATCGAATCCCAAAACCAAACATTGTTGCTAATCGAGTTCCTATAGCCTTCTGTTATGTAAAAAGCAGGATTTAACTTGAATACCCATTGATATTTTTCAGGAAGCATACCTATATTCCATAATATAGGCGTAACCCAAAAACCCAATTGAATAGCTACAGCTACAACCTGACCAATGTCTCTAAAAAATACGACTATAGATGAAGTCAACCACGACAATCCGAGTACGAACGCTAACGAACAAAGTAGATAGTATGGGATTTGTAACCAATTAAGTGTCGGATAATAACCATATAAGATAGAAGCGAGGATAAGAATACCGACAAAGAAAAGGTGAATGGCCAAAGCTGACAAAATCTTAACTATTGGTAGCAAACTGACATTAAAGACAATTTTTTTAACTATATGACTTTGCTCATTTATCGAGTTAGTTGCACTAGATATAGCCTCCGTAAGAAAAAACCACGGAACCATTGCCGAAACGAGCCAAAGAGCAAAAGGAACCCCATCTGATGTTGGTTGCGCTTTGAATCCAACCTGAAAAACGAACCATATAACCATGATTGTCACTAGTGGTTGAATAAATGCCCATGCCCCCCCGAACAAAGAACCCAAATAACGGTTCTGAATATCTCGTTTCGCCATTGTCACAAGTAACTCACGACTTCTATATATTTC
>NZ_JBFRLX010000175.1:0-7131 GCF_041470165.1 Vibrio sp. 10N.286.46.A8 | reverse complement strand
AGGCAGAGGTTTCGATGTGTAGCTAGCCTACATGAGAAGCCGATAACGTAGTAGAAATGACCAGCAAACGCTGCCCGAAGGGTTCAGCTAAAAGCGTTTTACTCTTTGTTGAGGGAGATTTGCTTAGAATGACTAGGCTACTTCTCCCTCGCCGCGATTAAAACGCTTTTATCTCGAACAAAATCCAACCGCGGAAGGTCAACATGCCCTGACAGTATAGAAGCAATTTATCGAAAGAAGTGTGGTTCAAAACACAAAGCCGTAAAGCGATCAAAAAAGGGCACAAACTCGAGGAATCATCTTCGAACTTGCGCCCTTTTGTATGTATATAGCTAACTATTTATAGTTATATGTTTAGAATCCTAAGAGTTTAAAGCAGAGCGTTTACTTCGCTTTCTTGCCAGAGCGTTGCTGCTCTTTGTGTGCAAGCTTCTCTTTCTTACGTTGATCGATAAGGTGAGCAGCATCGCCGCCTACGTGGGTTTCGCCACGAGCATTCGACAATTGAACTTGTTTTTCACGTTCGCGGAAACGCGCTTTCTGCTCGTCGCTGTGCTTATCAATACACTTAGGGCAGCTTACGCCTTTCTCGAAGTGTTCAGAGGCTTTGTCTTCGTCAGTGATTGGCAAACGACACGCGTTACACACATCGTAACCGCTCTTTTCTAGCTGGTGGTTTACTGCAACACGACCGTCAAATACGTAGCAGTCGCCTTCCCACATGCTCTCTTCTTCTGGTACTTCTTCTAGGTACTTAAGAATGCCGCCTTCAAGGTGGTAAACCTCATCAAAGCCTTGTTCTTTCATGTAGGCTGTTGATTTTTCGCAACGAATACCGCCAGTACAGAACATCGCGACTTTTTTGTGTTTCTTAGGATCGAGATTTTCTTCAACGTATTGAGGGAATTCACGGAAGGTTTCTGTGTTTGGGTTTACAGCATTTTTGAATGTACCGATATCGACTTCGTAATCGTTACGAGTATCAACCAGAATCACATCAGGATCAGAGATCAATGCGTTCCATTCGTTTGGTTTCACGTAAGTGCCGACAACGTGGCGTGGGTCGATACCCTCAACGCCCATGGTTACGATCTCTTTCTTAAGCTTAACCTTGGTGCGGTTGAATGGTTGTTCTTCGTTGAATGACTCTTTGTAAACAACATCAGCCAAACGAGAATCTTGTTTGAACCATTGAAGAAGAGCGTCGATAGATTCGCGCTTACCTGCAACGGTGCCGTTGATACCTTCACTCGCAAGTAGCAAAGTACCGCGGATTTGGTTGGCTTCTAACACGTCAGTGAGTGGCTGGCGAATTTCTTGGTAATCATCAAGTGCTACGAATTTATACAGAGCACATACAACATATTGAGACATGGTTTTTCCTTTCTGCGAGCTGGAACGTAAATCCAGAGCGTTGCCTTTTATGATACAAGCTGAGTTTCATTCACTCAGGTTTGCCCATATTAGCTTATTAAAATCCGCCGCAGTATAACCAAGCCAAGGATGGACAAAAACCAACCAAAAGTAGGGCTATTTATCATTTCTATTTATGTGGTTTATGGGCTAGGAAATTCAACAAAACTGTTTTATCAGGTTCGAATTACAACATGTATTCCCAAACCCAAAAGGCCCTGCTGTAAAAACAGCAGGGCCTTGGTATTGAATCTGTCTGACTTAATCAGCGATTACGCTTGGTTAAGTACTTCCGCTAAGCGTTTTACCGCTTCGGTTAATTCTTCTGGGTTGGCGTTGGTGAAGTTTAAGCGCAGTGCAGCTTTAGCTTCATCGGCTTTTGGATAAAATACTGGGCTTGGTACAACAGCCACACCATTCGATAATAGAGTTTTAGCCAATTCGAAGGTGTCGCACTCTGGGATTTCAACCCAAATGAACATTCCGCCATCAACGGATTTTAATACACAGTCAGTAGGCAGCTGTTTTTCTAGCTCTGAAAACAGCACTTCATAACGAGACTTGTAAAGGGTGCGAATGTTTTCCATATGTACGTTGAAGTCTTCATGCTTTAGAAGACCAACAAGCAGCGCTTGCATAGGTACACTTGAGTGTAAGTCCGCGCCTTGTTTTACTTTGATTAATGGCTCAAGGTAGCTGCGTTTACCTGTTACCGCGCCAATACGTAAACCTGGCGATGCAATTTTAGAGAATGAACGAAGAACGATAGAGTTGTCAGGGCAGAACGAAGAAACCAACGGTAGTTCTGTACCGGTGAAACGTAGCTCACGGTATGGTGCATCTTCAATGAATGCCACGTTGTATTTGATGCACAGTTCAGCGACTTTTTGACGAGTTTCTGTTGCCCAGCACACACCTGTTGGGTTGTGGAAATCAGGCACGGCATAGAACATTTTCGGTGATTGCTGTGCAAAGCACGTCTCTAGTTCGTCTAGGTTCGGGCCAAATTCTGTTTGAGACACAGTCACAATGTTTGCTTGAACTAGGCCAAACACCTGCATCGCACCCAAGTAGCTTGGCGCTTCCATCACAACCACATCATTCGGATCAACATATGCTCGTGCAATTAAGTCGAGACCTTGCTGAGAACCGGTACAAATCATTGCCGTGTGTGATTCTGGCAATTGGTAGCTTTGTGTTAGGTGGTCAAGCAACGGGCCGTAACCGGCAGTAGAACCGTATTGGAAAACTTCAGGCATGTTCGCTAGGTTTTCTAGCGTTGGCTTCATTAAATCGATAGGGAATGTTTTCTCGTCCGGTAAACCACCTGCCAATGAGATGACATTTGGATCGCTTGCGGCTGCTAGGATCTCTCGAATGTATGAAGATTGAATCTGTTGTAATGACTGTGCGATTTCCATGTGTTGTGTCTCGTCTTTTATCGTTTTTATTCTATCGCTTGATATTACACGGCAATTGTAAAAACTAGCGTGTCCGTTTATGCTCTTAAACATGTCCATTTATGCTATTTAGACGATGTCACGACAACACTTATCCCGAATCAATGATGTTTTGTTCCATATTCATCAAGACATCAGCCAACCTCTGTCGGCAAAGGCGCTCTCCGAGATTGCGGCTTATTCAGAGCAACATTTTCATCGCACCTTTAAAAGCGTGGTTGGGGAGTCGCTACATCAGTACATTCGACGCACTCGAATGGAGTATGCAGCCAATCAATTGATGTTCGATACCACGTCGTCAGTGGTAGAGATTGCTAGTAAATGTGGCTTTAGTTCGGTGTCTTCATTTAGCCGAGCATTCAAAGCGACCTTTAACATGTCACCGGGAGAATGGCGTAAACACGACTTACAGATAGCAGAAAAACCCTATTTGAAAGATCCCGAAGTAGCGGCGGGTTATTTGAACGTAGCGCAGCGAGTGTTACCTGAACCGAAGATCGTTGAAACACCGGAGCGAATGGCGGCTTATGTTCGACATACGGGTTATAACCGTTCTATTCGCAACGCGTGGTTGATATTGAAAGCGTGGGCGAACTCAGAACAGCGTGACTTTTCGAGCCAATTTGGTTTGCATCACTCAAACCCTGCTTGGGTGGAAATGGACCAGTGCCGCTATGTGGCGTGTATCGCGATTGATGAGCCGATTAAGTATCGCAGTGTTGTGAACCAGATGGTGATTCCGGGTGGGTTACACGCGGTATTTCGACTGAATGGCCGTTATGGTGAACTGCTACCACAGATCAGTATGGTATTAGAAAAATGGTTACCTGCTTCTGGTTTCAAACAGCGCTCGACTCCCGCGTATGTGCATTATCATCGGAACCATTTTCTCAACAGTGATGAAGTGTTTGAGCTTGATTTCTATCTGCCAGTGAGTTTTTATTAGTAACCCCATTTTTGAGGAAAAATTATGTATCTCGTTTTGTATTGCCACAATATTGGTATGACGGACTTTTCATTCTTTGAAACGGAAGATTTTGACAAAGAAGAGGGCTATATCGTGCGAGGTAAATGGCCGAATGAGAAAGCGTTTCGTGATTACTTAACCAAAGAGTTTGGTGACATGAGCGAATTTCAAGTGATCGACTTAATCGCCAAAGGTGCAGAAGCAGAACACTACTCGCCAGAAGAGTTGATGCGCTTAGCTTTGTAATATCTAGCTTAATAACGGTTAGCTCATCAACATCCAGTTAAGTAGCATCTTTCGAACAAACGAATAAAGAAATGGCAGCCTGACTGGGCTGCCATTTTTGTTTTAAGTGAGAGCAAATTGCTCTGTACTAAGAGTGAAGCTATTGCGCGACTTCGTCCACCAAGTACAAGATTGATTGATACGGAATGCCACTGTGATGTGATAAACCGATCTCACAGGTTCGGCTGTTGCTGAATCCACGAGTGCAGTTGCTCGGCACTTGTTCTTTGAGTGGGTGTACCGCCGCTTCATTCAGCTCTGGAGTGGTAAAACCTTTATCACCCGCCCAACCACAACACTGAATATGCTCAGGAACAATCACCTCTTCGGTACAGGCTTTAGCAAGAATCAACATCGCGCCTTCTAAGCCCATTCGACGAGAACTACACGTGACATGCAGCATTATGGTCTCTTGCAGCGGCTCAAGTGTCAGGTGCTCCAGCAGGTACTGGTTCACAAACCCTGTCGGCTCTAATACCTCTAACGGTTTGGTGAACTGTTCAATACTGCGTTTAGCACATGGACTGGTGTCCATTAATACTGGGTATTCACCCTGACGACTGGCTTGCCACAACACTTCTTCTAGTTGTTGTGCTTTAGATTGGGCTAAATCGGTCATCCCTTTGCTGTCGTAAGGCATGCCACAACATTGGTCGTCTAGCTTCTTCGGAAGAATAACCTCGAATCCGGCTTTGTTAAGCAAAGACATGGTCACTTCAGTTAGAGGACGTTGGTCGCCCGCATCGCTTTGTTGTCCCATGGTGCGACTTGCACAGGAAGGGAGGTAAACCACCTTCTTATGATTGCTTGAGTTTTCTGCCGTCACTGGTGATGAGACTAGCGAGTGGCTATTGGATTGTGGCATCTCCGGCATCCAAACTGGTGTCGCGCCTTTAGTTATTGAGCGCAAGCCGTTGGTTAGCTTGCCGACTGTGTTTGCGCCTAATACTTTGCTCGCCACTTGGTTGGTTTTGAGGCCAGCCTTAGTCAGTTTAGTGGTGGTCGAGAAATGATCCGCTGTCCACTTAGCGATTGGCGTAAATTTCTCGTACTTGGCAATACGAAGCTTCTTAATCAAATCACCGGTGTTGATTCCCACTGGGCAACGCTCGGCACACAGGCCGGTTGCAGCGCAGGTATCGATACCTTGATATTCGAAGGTTTTCTCTAGTTCGCTTGCTTCTATTTCTTCACCTGCAGCACGGCGGCGTTGTAACTCGCGGTACAGCACGATACGTTGGCGAGGCGATAGAGTTAAGGTACGAGACGGACAAACAGGCTCACAGAAGCCACATTCAATACAGCGGTCGACAAGGTCGTCAGCAGCAGGCATTGGCTTCAAATTGGTGATGTGTGAATTTGGATTGTCGTTAATAATAACGCCGGGGTTGAGCAGTCTTTCTGGATCAAACAAGGCTTTGATTCGTTGCATCAAGGCGTAGCCATCTTTGCCCCATTCCAATTCGACATAAGGCGCCATATTACGGCCAGTGCCATGTTCTGCTTTCAGTGAACCTTGGTATTTCACCGCGACTAGTTCGGCAACGTCATCCATGAAACCGCCGTAGCGATCGATTTCTGTTTGGCTATCAAAGCCTTGCGTAAACACAAAATGCAGGTTGCCTTCGAGGGCATGGCCGAAAATAATCGCTTCGCTGTAGTCGTATTTATCGAACAGCTCTTGCAGCTCTCGAATACCATTAGCAAGGTTTTCGACAGGGAAAGCCACGTCTTCAATGATAACGGTCGTACCGACTTCACGCACTGCGCCAACTGCTGGGAACATGCCTTTTCGGATGCCCCAAAGAGTCGCGACTGTCTTTGGATCGGAAGTGAAAGGCACCGATTCAACAATCGTGTACTCAGTCAATGCGTCCAAAATTGATTTACATTGTAAATCTAAGTCCTGCTGGGAGCTGGCGTGTGATTCAACCAAAATTGCCGCGGCTTCTAAATCCAAGTTCGGCATGAATGCAGGCATACCCGGTTTATCGGCCACTGAACGCAGCGCTCTGCCGTCCATTAACTCAACCGCAGCAACCGGAGTTTTTGATAGCGTAGTAACGGCTTTACTGGCTTGTTCGATGTCGGCAAATACCAACAGAGCAGAGGCTTTGTTTGGGTGTTCGATAACCGTGTTGTAGGTAATCTCAGCAATGAAACCTAGCGTGCCTTCTGAGCCAATCATCAGGTGTTTGATGATCTCAATTGGGTCGTGGTAATCGACCAAAGCATTGAGCGCGTAGCCAGTAGTGTTTTTGAGGCGGTATTTGTGGCGGATTCTGTCTGCAAGTTCTTGGTTTGAAGCTGTCTGTTGATGTAATTCAACAATGCCTTCAAATAGTTCTTTGTGTGATTGCTTGAATGCATCAACACTTACGTTATCAGCCGTATCAAGCAGGGAGCCATCACTCAATACGATTTTCATGCTCTCGACGGTGCGATACGAGTTTTGCGCAGTACCACAGCACATGCCGCTGGCGTTATTTGCTGCAATACCACCGATTTTACAGGTATTGATTGAAGCTGGATCTGGGCCGATTTTACGTTGGAAAGGAGCAAGGTATTTGTTTGCATCAGCGCCAATCACACCCGGTTGAAGGATGATCTGATTGCCGTTATCTACGATTTCGTGGCCACGCCAGTCATCGGTCAGTGTGATGAGTACCGAGTCTGAAACGGCTTGCCCTGAAAGGCTGGTGCCCGCAGCGCGAAAGGTAAAATGAATGCTTAGCTCGCGACAGCTTTGAATGGTAAATATCACTTCGTCTAAGTTTTTGAGCCTTAGAACCATTTTCGGCACCAAGCGATAAAAACTCGCATCGGTGCCGTAAGCCAAGCGCTTTGCCTCTTGCGTGACAATGCGTTCTGTTTCTATTTTTTGAGCCAGTATCGCTTCAAGCTGCTGATAAGCTTGTTCGTCTATTACTCGCTCATGGGATGTGGTTGTCTCCATCTTTGCTTCCTTGTGCTTCTTATTTGGCACTGGTTAGGGCGTGTTGACCT
>NZ_JBFRLX010000174.1:0-8341 GCF_041470165.1 Vibrio sp. 10N.286.46.A8 | reverse complement strand
GAAGTCGATCATCTTATGTGCCGCTTCAGTGTTCTTAGCACCTGCTGGAATCGCTAGGCTATCCATCCAGAAGATAGCGCCTTTCTCTGGCCAGATAATGTCAATCGTTGCGCCTTCTTGACGAGCCATGTAAGCAGAGCCATTCCAAAGCATACCAAGAGACACTTCACCCGCTAGGTAAGGGTTCGCAGGGAAATCTGAGTTAAATACCAATACGTTTGGCATCAGCTTACGAAGTTCTTCGTACGCTTCTTTGATTTCTTCAGGATTAGTCGTGTTTGGAGAGTAACCCAGTTTAGACAGTGCGATATGGAAAACCTCACGAGAGTCATCCATCATCATCAATTGACCTTCCCACTGTGTATCCCACAGATCGCCCCAGTTTTTAACTGATGACTTGTCTAGCATATCTGAGTTGATACCAATACCCGTTGCGCCCCAGATGTATGGGATCGAGTAGTTGTTGTTTGGGTCAAATGGCTTATCTAAGTAATTTGGATCCAAATCTGCAAAGTGGCTTAGCTTAGTTTTATCAAGCTCTTGAAGCATGCCTTCTTTACGCATCTTAGAAACGAAGTAAGTAGAAGGAACGACCAAGTCGTAACCCGTACCTTGAGTTTTTAACTTAGCGTACATGCTTTCGTTAGACTCATAAGTTGAGTAATAGACTTTAATGCCAGTCTCTTCGGTGAAGTCTTCTAGTACTTCATTTGGAATATATTCAGACCAGTTGTAAAAATACAGTTCTTGGTCAGCTGCGAAAGAGGGTGTAGAAAGTAAAGTAGCAGCACACAATGCGCCGGTATACAGTGTTTTTTTCATTACTGTTCCGTTCATTTGTTTGATTTGGAGCTGGGTATTGAACCCAAAGTAAATGGATTTCTAAAAATCGCGCTAAATTATAGCAGTGATATAACAAAATAGGCAGCCTAAGCTGCCTATTGATTGATATTCTTATTTTTAACTTGTTGATTACCTAACTAGGCTTGTTAAGTAAACCCGTTACTTATTAGCCTCTGTTGACCGGAGCAATTAGATAACAGACTCGCTTACTGACCGGCTTTAAGTTTCATGAAGTAATCTTCGTACTTCACTGTCTTATCGCCAACCGCAGCTTGCCATTCCACACGGTCAAGGTCTTCTTGTGACGGGAACAGCGCAGGGCTGTCTTTAAACTTCTCGTTAGACGCTTTAACTGCCGTTAAGTAGCCTGTGTCACGAGAGATTTGCTCTGCAATTTCTGGGCGAAGTAGGAAGTCGATCATCTTATGAGCTGCATCTACGTTTACCGCACCAGAGCTAATCGCAAAGTTATCAACCCAACCGATACCGCCTTCTTTAGGGAAAACCAGTTTGATTGGTAGACCTTCGTTTTGCGCTGCAGCAGCAGAACCGTTCCACAGCATACCAAGACCCACTTCACCAGACATATATGGCGCGCCAGGGTTATCTGAGTTAAAGACTAGAACGTTCGGCATTAGCTTTTGTAGTTCAGCGTAAGCTTCGTCGATCTCTTTCTCGTTGGTTGTGTTACCTGAGTAACCTAGCTTACGCAGTGCGATGTGGAACACTTCACGCGTGTCGTCCATCATCATCAGTTGACCTTCAAGCTCCGGCTTCCATAGGTCAGCCCAGCTTTGGAAATCTTCTGGATCGTACATGTCCGTGTTAACAGCCAAACCTGTAATCGCAACTACGTGTGGAATAGAGTAGTCGTTGCTTGGGTCGTACGGCTTATCTAGGTAGTTAGTATCTAGGTTCTTGAAATTGTACAGCTTAGTTTTGTCGATTTTTTGTAACATACCTTCGTCACGCATCTTAGAAACGAAGTAAGTCGACGGCACAACTAGGTCGTAGCCTTTGTTGTGTGTTTTTAGCTTTGCGTACAAGGTTTCATTCGACTCGTAAGTTGAGTAGATAACCTTGATTCCAGTTTCATCAGTGAACTGTTCTAGAATCTCACTGTTGATGTAAGGTCCCCAGTTCATGAATACCAATTCTTTGTCATCTTTTGCAAACGATGGTGCAGATAACATTGAAAGCGCACATGCACTACCAGCTAATAGAGTAGCCCATTTTTTCATTGACGTTAGCTCCAAACTAAACGTTGCCTAAAGGCAGTAGATAGAAAAACAGAATGGCAATTTACCATTCTGTTTATGAATAACACTTTTGTTAAACTTGAATCTTATCAAGTCCGTCTCAGTAAAGAGTAGGAGACTTACTTGATTTTCTCTCTCGCTAACAACTGAGAAATAATCACCAGTATTAACGACACCACTAACATCACTGTTGCTAGGGCGTTGACCTCTGGAGATATACCGACTTTAACCATCGAGTAAATCTTCAGTGGCAAGATTTCGTAAGTTGGACCTGTTACGAAAGAGCTGATGATCACGTCGTCCAAAGACAGAGTGAAGCTCAATAACCAACCCGCAGCAACCGCTGGCTTAGCAAGAGGTAGAATGATCTGCTTTAGAATCGTCCACTCACTTGCACCTAAGTCTTTTGCTGCTTCTAGCATCTTCACATCAAAGCCATTCAAGCGGCTGTAGACCGTGACAACAACGAACGGTAAACAGAAAGTAATGTGCGCTGCAAGTAGGGTAAAGAACCCAAGTTGTACACCCATAACCAAGAATAGCGCAAGAAGCGAAATCGCCATTACGATATCTGGTGACATCATCACGATGAACAACATGCCATTGACGATGCCTTTACCTTTAAATTGGTAACGGAATAGGGCAACGGCTGTCAGGCTTCCGACAATCGTTGCGGCAGTCGCTGAGAACACCGCTACGTTGATCGAATGCCACGCAGCCTGCATTAGGCTGTCGTTGTTAATCAGTGCGTCATACCACTTGGTGGTAAAACCACCCCATTTCATGCCGAATTTATTGGCATTAAATGAGTTTGCAATCAATACGATAATAGGTAGGTATAGAAAAGCGTATACCAGCGCCATAAAGCTGAACTTAACTGTGCGACCCATTAGTCTAGCTCCACTTTCTTATTCAGTAACTTGCCTGCACGGTAGTAGGCATAAAGCATCACAGCCATTGCCACGGTCAGTGCAATACTCGTCGCAGCGCCAAACGGCCAGTCCCGAGCATTAAGTACTTGGCTCTTAATCACGTTACCAATCAGCAGGTTCTTTGCTCCGCCTAATAGGTCAGAGATGTAGAACATACCTAATGCAGGTAATAACACCAATAAACAACCACCGACAATACCTGGCATAGTCAGTGGTAACACGACTTTCAATAGTGTTTGCAGTTTGTTCGCACCTAAATCTTTAGCCGCTTCTAGGTACGTATCGTCCAGTTTTTCAATCGCTGAATACAGCGGCAGAATCATGAATGGAAGTAGGATATACACCAAACCAATCATTACTGCGGTTTCTGAGTACATGATGCGTAGCGGCTTATCGATAATATCTAACGCTAACAAACCTTTGTTCAGAACCCCTTGAGTACCCAAAACCACTTTCAATCCGTAAGTACGAATCAGTGAGTTAGTCCAAAATGGTACAATCACGAGGAACAACATGATTGGACGCCACTTCGCTGGCATTTTTGCCACGATATAGGCGAACGGGTAACCAATAATTAAACAAAGCAGGGTAGCAACGATTGCCATATAGAAAGAGTGCATCAGCACTTTAAAATACAGCGGATCAGCCAAACGCACATAGTTATCGAGAGTAAAAGTCATCTCAATCAAGTTAGCTTCATCACGAGTTAAGAAACTAGTACCGATGATCATGATGTTTGGAATCATCACGAACAGCACTAACCAACCTGTGATTAAAGCAACAATTGCGTTTTGTAAATTAAACTTCTTGCTCATCTTCTAATACCACTTCCCAGCTCTCAACCCAAGTTACTGCAACTTTTTGGCCCAGTGAGTGATCAACATCAGGGTCATCTTCGTTGAAGAATTCACTAACCATGACACGCATACCCGACTCAAGTTCTACGACTGAATCTAATGTCATGCCTTTATAGGTTCGCTCGACAATGTGACCAACAATACCGCGTTGCTCAGATTCTTTGATTTCTTCGATACGAAGATCTTCAGGGCGAAGCAATACTTGCAGTTTTTGACCCGGTGTTACGTCTTTATCGTGATAGATAATGGACTCTTCACCTTCGATTGTCGCAACAATGCGCTTTTCATCTTGACGAGATTTAGCTGTCGCTTCGAATACGTTAATTTCACCAATGAAACGCGCTACGAATAGGTTCTTAGGCTCTTCGTAGATCTCTCTTGGTGTTCCGTCTTGTTCAATCACGCCATCACGCATAACAATAATGCGGTCGGACATAGAGAGTGCTTCTTCTTGGTCATGCGTTACAAAAATGAACGTGATACCAAGTTGGCGTTGCAGTTGTTTCAGCTCGATTTGCATCTGTTTACGTAGTTTGTAATCCAGAGCAGATAGAGATTCATCCAACAAGAGAACTTTAGGCTTATTAACGACAGCACGAGCGATTGCGATACGTTGCTGTTGACCGCCAGATAGCTGGTGTGGCTTTCGTTGTGCCATTTGCTCTAAGCGCACCATTTTCAAAGCGTCCATTACACGAGGTTCAATCTCGCTGCTTGGAACTTTCTGCATGCGTAAGCCAAATGCCACATTATCGAAAACAGTCATATGCGGGAATAGGGCATAGCTTTGGAAAACAGTGTTTACATGCCTTTGTTCAGCAGGAACTTGGGTTACGTTCTGTCCAGCTAATAGTATTTCACCACTATCTGCCGTTTCAAACCCTGCAATCATCCTTAGTACCGTGGTTTTACCGCAACCGGACGGGCCTAATATCGTGAGAAACTCACCATGATTTACGTTTAAATCCAGATTGCCGATGACTTCCTTACCATCGAAACTTTTACTGATGCCAGTTAGCTGTACTACTGGCGTCCCTACTGATTTTTTAGCGTTCAACGTCTGTTTTTCTCCACCTTGGTTCTATTTGAGACCTGTTGCTATACACCTCTAAGGCGCGCATCATAATCACCAAAAACGTGAATTCAAAGCATTTTTTATCTTTCGAAGACAAAAAAATTCGCAGGTAAAAGTAAACATCCTTTACCATACTGTTATTTGTTGGGTTCACATCCTAACAAGTGTCTAATTATTAACCATTAAGACGTAAAAGCAAGCCTTGTTACAGATTCATATTTTAGTTTGCATCCGACATATGGGTATAATGAAGGTAATTTTTTATCAATAAGTTAGGTGCCTTCGTTTAGTTGGCGCACCTAGGTATCAATATGAACAACGACATCGAAAAAGATTTTAATTTGGGCGGTAGTATCGACCGTGCACTTTCCGGCGATTATGAGCTCAAAGCAACGGCTGTATTCCAAGAGGCTTGGAAACATACGATAAGTCACTTTCTTTCGTTTTCCCCTGCGATTGTTGCGCTGATGTTCGTACAATTGGCTATCTTTTATATCGCACTAAAACTGCAACTTGGTGACCCTGCAGTTATCTTAGATGCGGTAATCGACCCTGAGGCCTTTACACCCCAGATCGTTGAATCGATTTTCATTGCAAATTTTAGCTATGAAGTCGTCAGTGCACCTATCTATGCCGGCATCTGTTTAATGGCAATGAGCCACGCTGCAGGTCTTCAAACTAAAGTACGCCACATAGGCAAAGGTTTGCAGTTTACGATCCCCGTTATTCTAGTGACTTTGTTCAGCCTAATGCTTCAAGGCATCGCTGGTATGATTCTGCCATTTCTGTCTATCTACTTCTCACTTGCGTTCAGCAACTCAATTCTGCTGATTTGTGATAAAAAAGTTCCACCGATGCAATCGCTATTACTTTCTCTAAGAGCAGTAAATAAGAAGATCTTCGTAGTCGCGTCTATATACCTAATGGTTATGCTGATGTTCATCGTTGCCGCAATGATGTACGGCATTGGCTTGATCTTCGTTCTTCCATTCTTCTTCCACGTGAAAGGTATCGTTTACCGTGAGATGTTTGGCATCAAGCTGAAGATAATTGCATCAGACCGCCCAATGAGCGATGACGATAGCGATGGCGATGGCGATGGCGGTAACAATAACGGCAACAACAGTAGCCATGGTAACAAGAACAAAAACCCGCAGGTCTTCGATGCGTAATAACGACAAAGGCAGCGCGAGTAAATCTCTTGCGCTCAAGGTAACAACACTAGCAATCGTGGGTTCTATCTCACTGATTGGCCCATACCTTTACCAAGAAGAAGAACGCCGACGTACGACAGAACAGAGATCTACTTCAGCAGACCAATTTGATGACTTGACTGTTGCTTCAAGCGCACCAAACTTTGCGGCTATTAAGGATGTAAACGAGAAAAAAGACGCGTTTTTCTCGTTCCTACGCCCAAGCATCAAGATTGAAAACAAACGTATCACCAAAGAACGTGCGTTTTTAACTAAGCTCTCTGAATCAGGTTTAAGTAGTATTGATTCTGAAGACATTTCTTATGCGAAAAGGTTAGGGAAGTTGTACAGCTTACCGCTACCTAGCACAGGTATAGAACAGACATGGTTGGCGGAAATGCTTAACCGAGTCAACGTACTGCCAGAGGCGCTGGTACTGACACAGGCTGCTAATGAATCAGCTTGGGGGACATCACGTTTCGCAACCAAAGCAAACAACTATTTCGGACATTGGTGTTACAGCAAAGGTTGTGGTCTTGTGCCGCTACAACGTAACGAAGGCAGCTCGCATGAAGTAGCAACATTTTCTTCCAGCCAAGAATCCGTACACCGTTACTTCATGAACCTTAATCGTAACCGTGCCTATGCAGATTTAAGAGCCATTCGTGCGCAACTGACAGCAAATGGTAATGATCTGTTAACCAAAGAAACGGCGACCGAATTGACCAATGGCTTGTTAAAATATTCTGAGCGAGGTTCAGACTATGTGACTGATTTACAAGCTATGATCCGTCACAACAAGGTATACTGGGAAAAGTAACTCATTTTGATACCAACTTGGTTGCCTTCGAAAGTCGGCTGACACCAAGTAACATCACAAAAAGAGCAGCTCATTGGCTGCTCTTTCTATTTATAAACGCTCAACTTCGACAAGATTATAATAATGAAAAAGACAGTACTCGCTCTATTAGCCACTTTAAGCCTTGGCGTTTCTCTCCCAGCTTCGGCGCAAGAATACATGTTCACGTATTCTAAACTCTATACTCAGCTGAAAAACAACACCAAAGAAGGGCACGATGATGTCAAAGTTGCGGTGTTCTTTGTTGACCAACAAGCACAGAAAACCTGTCACATCAGCAAAGCTTGGATGGAGAAAGAAGAGCACTACGAAGAGCTAAAAGTATCTCCTGCGAATGAGCTGCTTCTACCTGTAGATCAAAACCTGCGCTCAGCAAATCCTCTTATCTTTGTACAAACCCAAGAGCAAGAGTGTGCATATTCGCTCGTTGTAATGACTCAAGAGCCTTTAGCTGGCGATGTTGAAGTTGCACAGCTAGAAAGCCTGTTACCACAGATGCAGGCAATGCTAGAAGACGTAAGCGGTATGTTCTCTAGCTGGTTCACACCTGATATCCAAGGGTTAACGTTGGAGTTCAATGACAAGCTTGAAGGCAACATTGCTCTATCTAACGGTAAACAGATCCCAATTGAAGAAGGGCGAGCTAAATTCACCTTAGAAGAGCTGAATGGAAGTGACAACATCACTTTACCAGAGCCAACGGTTCGCGTATTACCGTACATTCCCGCGCAATAAGTCTAGCTAGAAGCACTCCCTACGCTTTGAGGAAGTAGTTCTTAAGCAGCCTGATCTTTTAGAGAAGGCTGCTTTTCTTTGTCTACTATGCAAACCTCGAATTTGTTAAGACGCGTTTATCTAACCGTTTAGAGAGCTTAAAGCTCAAAAGAAGCGGAATCTTTCCAATACTCAGCTTGTTAATCCTGCCGTTACTATTTCAACATCAAATAAAAATCCGTATAATCCACGCCCTAAAACAGTCCCACTAGCAATCTACAGTCGGTAATACGACGGTGTGAGAGTCGCAATGAACCAAAACGAAAATAAAAAAGAAACACTTGAATTCAACAAGCTTCAGAAACGTCTGAGACGAAATGTTGGAAATGCCATCGTTGACTACAACATGATCGAAGAGAATGACGTAGTAATGGCGTGCATTAGTGGCGGTAAAGATTCATTTGCGATGCTAGATATTTTGCTACGTTTACGTGAAGCTGCACCTATCAAATTCGATGTTGTTGCCGTAAACCTAGACCAAAAACAACCTGGCTTTCCTGAGCACATTCTTCCTGAGTACTTCGAAACTCTGAACATTCCTTACTACAT
>NZ_JBFRLX010000173.1:2647-4266 GCF_041470165.1 Vibrio sp. 10N.286.46.A8 | reverse complement strand
TTAGCTCAAGCAAAACAAGCAGAGCACGACAATTTACTAATCATGCTCATACCATTCTTGCGCTAACACTCACCACACTTTGAGTAACAGCTTGGTTGGCGCGGGCATTCTCCACCTCGGGAGCAGATAAGCCTAGCCTCTGTCTCAATCCCACGTTCAATCCAATTTATATTTAGAATCTTGGCTATTGTCGTGAGATCTTTCTTGATGTTACGCGGGATTACCACCGAGCCACCATTGTTAACGCATGATGCTTTAAGTTGCTCTGCAATGTCTCTTGAATTACCGCCTTGTGCATCAATTGCAGGGTTAAGGTCTATGCCTGCACACAATACGCGATTGTTACCTGCAGGATCCGTCATATTGATTGATTCACAGCAGTAGATTCTTGGTTCATCACCCACATTTAAAATAGATATTTGAGCCGAACTCCCTGCGCGAGGTTCTGACAATCGACGGAACACAGCCCAATGTTGACATGGGTCGGCAACAGTTCTCATATTTCCCCAAGGCAGTGGAATCCCGTTCCCGCGGTACACCGCCTTGAGTTTCCCTGGCCCATAAGCATCAAAGTAGTGCCAGTGAGGGTAGGGCGATACTACCGTCATTCGACGCATAGCAACAGAGGGGGAAACCCCCGCTCTTTTGTGAACGTCGATTTCGTAACCAGTGCGGTCAAGCAACTGTCTAAATGGAACTTTCGGGCAAAGAAGTGCGCCAGCAAAGAAGCTAGATTCAAAGTCTCGCCATGCTTGAAGAATATCTTGAGAATTAAGTTGCGAAGAGCCTGAAACCTGGTTGTCGTCCCATGTGTTGTTATTGCCGACCGACAACACACTCTTTAAGCCTTCTTTGCTATGCAGAATACAATGGCCAATATAGACCGATAAATCGTATTTCAGACGAGTGGGGTACTCTTTCAGGATTTCGTTTAAGAAGATTGTGCTAGGAGGTTCAAAGAACGAAGTGACTAGCTGTTTGGCATTAATTCCGAGTTCATCAACAACGTCTTTCGGTGTGCGTGTTACCCAACGGATGTTAATTCCTAGGCTTCTAGCGATGTCTATCAGATCTTCTACGCTGAGGTTAAGACGTTTTAAGCCAACTTCTTCCGCTGCGCGCTCAAGGTCAGGGAAGTGGTTCTGATTGCTTTCTTGGTGTGCTCGAATTAAGAGGTGTGCAAACTGGCGGCCTGAGATCCCCGTTTGAGATAGCATCTCTGGAATTGCAATTTGCAGGATGTCGTTGGAGAAAAGAAAGCTAGGCTCGAGTGCCATGCCACTTATCCCACCACGATTCCCTTTATCAGGAGCAATGGCTTGTTGTTCAGATTCGTCGTCAAGGAACCAGGTTGGGTTCTTCTGAAAGACCTGCGCGATTACTTCTAGCATATCGATGCTTGGGACGCGCTTTCCACGTTCAATCATTGAAAGGTAAGAAACGGAAGGTGCGTATTCTGGGTTGATTCTAATACAACGCGCAGACAGATCTTCCATCGTTAAATGGTTACGTTTTCTTAGGTTACGTATTTTCGTACCTAGGAAATGAGACTGACGAACTAAACTTTTTGACAAGGCCATATTTGTAAAATTCACATTGTAAAATTTTTGTTGTGAAAT
>NZ_JBFRLX010000173.1:1701-1865 GCF_041470165.1 Vibrio sp. 10N.286.46.A8 | reverse complement strand
TTTTTGTTGTGAAATTGTATGCAAAAAAGCGTTAATCTACAAACTAAGCAATTCACAAAATGACAAATAAGTTAAACGTTAGTTTGGAATAATTGCTCTAGGACACATTTTTGCTATAAAAATCGGTGAATGTTCACCGGGTTGGTCAAGAGGGAAAGACTATG
>NZ_JBFRLX010000173.1:0-895 GCF_041470165.1 Vibrio sp. 10N.286.46.A8 | reverse complement strand
TGAAGCTGTCTTTGCCGTGGAGACTATCAGTGCCAAACAGCAAACTGAGAAGCAACTCAAAGCGAAGCAACTGCTAGACAGATTGTTCCCATTAGAGAACGGCTCACATCAAGATGTAACGAGCTATGTAGTTGATTACCGTCATATCATGGCTTATTTCAAAGATGGCCAACACAGCGGTCTAAAGCACCCTAAGCAGTTTGTAGCTTACATGGGTGAGAAGTGTGACCCAGACTCAATCTTGTTCCGAGATAGCAGTGGAAGCCATTTAGAAGTGATGTTTGGTTGTCATAAAGGGACGGGGTGTATTGAATTGGTCGATATCGATGATATTCAGTTAGAGTCGTGCACCACGTTTGGCCAGTCGCCAATGGAAGCGGTACAAACGAATACTGAGCGTCAAGGCATCACTACAGCAATACGTCACTGGATCAGCTTAGTTCAAGGTGATGAGAAGGGCAAACCAAAAGCATGCAGCGAAGACAAAGAGTTCCGAGCTAAGAGTGGTGAAGATTACTGTCTTAACTATTGCTACGCCCTTTAATGTCACAGCTACATCTTTGGTTTTTATGAAAGATGTAGAGCCAGTGTAGTGTTAAACACTCTGAATGTATTTAGCATTAAACACTGACGACTATGCATAAACGACAAAGCCCCAACGATTAACCTACTGGTTATTGATTGGGGCTTTTTGCTTTCGATGTTAATTGCGAGTCTATTTTTGAGTCTAGAGCTTAGTAAGTACGCCGTTTAACTGTAATTTTTTTAGATGATTGCAGATTACAGCGGCATCACTCTATTTCGACCAAGTGACTTCGCTTCGTAAAGTAGCTTATCAGCGCGTTCGATCAGTGATTGTGCCGATTCACCGGGTTCAAGTTCAGCAACACCAAAC
>NZ_JBFRLX010000172.1:0-20529 GCF_041470165.1 Vibrio sp. 10N.286.46.A8 | reverse complement strand
TTTGCGAAAAACATCAGAATAAGAGATTTGAAAGAGAGTGCCACAAAAAATGAAGCTCTAGCAGGCCATTTCTCAATGATGTTTAACTATATCAAACAGTGGCGGTTCGCTGTATGGAAGCTAAAACAGTCTAATCACTACTACCCTCCTAGTTTCCATTTTGGTTATCGCTACAGAGTTCAACCAGACTTCCAAATTACCAAAAGTTTCCAACTTGGTTATCCTTAACGTGATTTCCAAACGATTGATACAGAAAGGTAGCGAGTTTCCATCTTAGTTATCTGTGATCATGTAGATTTTAGATAAACAAAAGCGAACCACTTGGTTCGCTTTTTTGTTTTTCAGATTATATGACTAAGAAAGCATTGACCTTACCGTAAGGGAAAGGTTTATGGTTGAGTGAAACCAACGATGAATTAGGAACTGATTATGGGATGTTGCAATAAAGCGCCAAAAGGTGGAGCCCCTCTTGGCTTGCTTCTAAAAGTAACGCTTGGGATTGGTCTTTTTGTTTTTCTACTGGCTTTGTGGCAATAAATTTGAGCTGAGCCCTTAAGGGACGCTTTCGACAGTGCCTTAGAGACAATCAAAAACAGAACTAGTATGTAATATTTGTGTGCCCCATCTTTAACCGGGTCTGCAAAATATAATCATGTTTCATTCTTCAACCCCAATTAAACAATGCTCTCCATGTTGAGGAAGAGCGTGAATTCCACCAATTCGCTTTAAATCGCACGCGGATAATGAGGGTTCAACCTGCGAATAACAGCACTGCATACACAGAATTTCAGGCTGCGCACAGATAGAAGAAATGATGACCTGATCACTTGTCGTGCATGGTGAAAAAGGTTTTTGTTCCCATGCAAAAGAACCAGTGCAAAAAAAAGCAACCTGTGCCGGTTTGCCGCATTTCTCGCAAAACCCACGTAATTTTCGAAAGGTCTCTTTCAGAGCAATTAAATCTTCTTTTCTTTCCCCTTGTTTATTATCGTGAAGGGCAAACTCTTCAAATTCACGCAATGGAGTTGGAAGGTATTGATAGAGACCTTTTCTTTTGTATTCAAAGTCGGGGGAGAAGACAACCAATCGTGCTTGTGACGTAGTAAATGACTTGCGATATTCCGATAATAAATGTTCTCGACATAAGGTCTGTCTTTGATATCCATACCATGAAAACCAAAGAAATTTTTTAGGCACTTTGACACAAAAATCAGTAACACTTTTTTCTTGGCACTTAAGACAAGTCATCGACACATCCTCCAACAATTTCCGTAGGGTCGCTTTTATACAATCAAACAGAATAGGAAAACTATGCTGTTTAAGTAGAGACCTAAGTAGCATAAAAAACCACGGTGTTTAGCGCATCACTTCAAGCTTATCTATATGTGATACCTTAACCCTTTTCTTATAGGCCCGCCATGCGACTTAGTATTATTAAAACCAGGGGAGATACTAAAGTCTGAATAACTAAATTTAACACCCTCAACAGTAAAACTTTCCTGTTGATGCCCTCCATAAGGCATCGGGTTAAAGTTCTCAACACTTCCTTCAACAACATCATATTCACCCTGACCGTAATCAGATAAAAGGGAATATAATTGAACTATTAAGCCGCCCCACTCAAAGCAGCCCAAAGCACTTAAAAATGAGGAGTATTTTGAAAGCCATACCTATGCTTTGTTCAGTCGCTGGCTTACCAACAACTTGCACATCCCAGCTGGATAATTTCTTTCTATTTTTATAACCTTCAGCCGAAATATATATAAATAACAAACCGGGAAGAGCGAAACAAAGTGACCACAACCCTTCAAACTTTATATTATAAACAACTTCGTACATTACTACCTCAATTGAATGCTAACACCTTGGCTAATCCATTTTGCCATAAACTCAAAATCGGCTTGAATTGAAAGTGCCAAACATTGTGAATCAAACTTAACCTTCTTGTTATACAAGTGGTTAATTGTGCTCTGCAGTTTCTTTAAAGAGCAGGTTCAGAGGTTTAACCAAAGAGTAAATCCACAAGCCAAATGCTACAAAGCACCACATAAATAATGTTAGAAACAAACTAAATATTGGCCACATTGCCAAGGCGAGCAGCAGGCCTGATATGCCCGTTACTGGTGTTTCATCCCACTTTACAGTCTCCGCACCAAATATAGATGCGATACCACATACTAAAAAGAAGACAAAGAAGCTCAGGCTAAAGCCGATAAAGAGCATTTTGAAAAGAGACCTTTTCGATATTTTCTTAACTGTAATTTCCATTTTCATCCCTGTATTTGTATAACAGCTGTGCTACAGAAAATTCTGCCTAGTTCATTAGGTCACCAATTGTACTAGCCTTTGTCTTTCCATAACAATCACTCATACCACAACCTTAGTGATTAGCGTGGCAAATATATAAATTATCCATCTAGCATGATTCCCACGAAATCATGAACTTACGCGCGTTAAACCCGTGTTGTAACCATCAGAACCTATCCGTACCTCGGAGCAAGTGAAACTCTATAAATCCAAAGCTTGACCCTATACGGTAAGGTGTTTATATTGTCGCCCGCCCAACGGGGCACATCCTAAAATGCACACCGGCCATCCTGCCATCATTCGTGTATTTATATTGGTGTTGTGAACTTCCATGCTAACGAAATTTCGTCCTTTTACTCGTGAATCGGGTGCGCTTATGCATCTTTCGGTTCCAATCATTTTGACTCAAATAGCTACCCAAGCGATGGGATTTGTCGATACGACAATGGCTGGCCAAGTAAGCCCTGCCGACCTCGCCGCTATTGCACTCGGCACAAGCCTTTGGATTCCTGTATTGCTGCTACTACGTGGTGTGATTATGGCCTTAACACCCGTTGTTGCTTACCACCGCGGTGCACGCGACTTTCAAAGTATCTCTGTTGAATTCTTCCAGATGGTTTGGTTGGCATTAATTGCTAGCGTATTACTTATCGCTTATTTAGTGAGTGCGAAACCGATCTTAGAATGGATTGGTGTTGCCGCTGAGATCATTCCAATTGGCAGTGATTATGCGTTCGCCCTCGCCTTTGGTGTGCCGGGTATTGCCCTGTTCTACACCTTGAATGGCTTCTGTGAGGGTATGAACAACACCAAAGTGCCGATGATCATTTCTGTGGTTGGTTTGTTGGTGAATATTCCGGTCAACTACGTGCTTATTTACGGTAAGTTTGGCTTCCCTGAAATGGGCGCTGTGGGTTGTGGCTGGGCGACAAGCTTGGTTTATTGGTTAATGTCAGGAATGCTGTATTCCTACATTAAAGGTCATCACCACTACAAAACCATTATTAGTTTTGCAGACGCTAAACCAAAAGCAAAAGAGATGCTTCACCTTCTAAGATTAGGTTTACCTATCGGGATGAACATCGCGGTGTGTGGCAGTATCTTTGCGGTAATCGCACTGATGATTGGTCGTATTGGTGCAGAGAACGTGGCAGCCGCGCAAATTGCACTTAACATTTCGAGCCTGACTTACGTGATTCCGATGAGTATCTCGTTTGGTATTACGATTCGTGTTGGTCACGCTTTGGGTGAGAAAGACGAACTAGGCGCAATTGAACGCAGTAAAGTCGGTATCTTAGTTGCAGCGTTAATTTCCTTGCTTTCGGTTGCGATGTTCCTGTTGTTCCCAGAGTGGATCATCAGGCTCTACACTAACGACCCTGCAATAAGTGCGACAGCAGCGGTATTGTTGACCTTCACTGCTATGTATCAATTCAGTGATGCTCTGCAAACCTCTGCTAACGGCGCATTACGTGGCTATAAAGATACTAAGATCCCGATGATGTTAGCCATTGCTTCATACTGGGGCTTGGCACTACCACTCGGCATGGTGCTCGGACTAACGGACCACATTGTTCCAGCAATGGGGGAAGAAGGGTTTTGGATTGGTATTCTTACGGGTTTAAGTATCTCTGCTACGCTGATGTTAATTCGCTTGCGATACGTGATTAAGAAGCGCGATTTACTGCCTTCAATTAACGCAGCAATTCGCTAATACTGCTCTAGTAAGCGAATACCACACCGGAAAATAAATGCAAAAAAGCGCGTTACTGCCACTATGCAACAACGCGCTTTTTCTGTTTAAATTGAACTGTATTTATCTGTTTATCGCCAAATATGATCCAGCAGCAATCATTATTCCACCAGCACTTTGATTTAATCTTCTATGCGCGCGTGGCGTTTTCAGCAAACCTGCCATTCTGCCCGCTCCTACAGCGATAAGCATTAAACCGGACATTAGAGCAACAGATGCTAAACCAGAAACCAAGACAATATCTTGTGAGCGCAGAACTGTCAGATCAATGAAAGTCGGCAAGAACGAAATATAAAACAGAATCACTTTAGGGTTTGAAGCTGAAATCAAAAAGCCTTGCGCGAAACTCGCGAGTTCGGATTTCTGACTTTGTTTGGCTGCAAGTTCCGCTGAGCCTTGTACTTCAGGTAGGCTCTTAAACATCTTGTAGCCCAAGTAAATCAAATAAGCCGCACCAACGTAGCGAATCACCTCAAACGCAATCGACCAATTCTCGGCAATCGTTGCTAGACCAAAACAGGCAAGCGCAAGGTAAATAAGATCACTGCATATCATCCCTAACGATAGAGTGATGCACTTTCGCCAACCATTAACCATGCCTCGAGCTAAAATGGCAAATACGCCAGGTCCCGGAGTAATACCAAATATAAACATAGCAATAAAGAATGTAATCGCACCTTCTAATGACATTGGACTGTCCTTATCTATAACCCAACATAATTGATCATGAACGTATCATGGAGCTTCGATTCGCGTAAAGAACGTTTTTGACTAAGCACGTTTAACACAACTCATGTTTTGAATAAGTGTGACATGTAGTTTCCCCACTAAGCTTAAACCTAGCCTCAGCCCCACCAGCCCCACCAGCCCCAAACATAAACTTAAACTTAAACTTGAACTTGAACTTGAACCAGTCACCAAAGTGTTTTTCATTAAGAAACCAAAAGGCGAACCTAATGGCTCGCCTTTGAAAATATTGACTACCAATCAACGCAACAAGATTAGTTCGATATTGGTGACAACAATTCAGGGTTTACGACTATGTTTCTAACACCGTGTGCGTGGTCTTCGTTAAAGTCATTGCCTTCACACCAACTCCCCACTGTCGCGATGTTTACTTTCGCAACTTGTGGACGAACGCTCCATGTTACTTGGAAGGGCGAACCTTGTTCATTATAACCAGGGCCTGTTGTAGAACCTGCGTATTGAATCGCTGAGCCAGTATCTTGTGGAATATTGGTTGCTTGGTGCAAACCATCCACTTTAGAGTGCTTAGCCAATGCTTCGAAATCGAGTGCTTTGTCATCATTTACTAATACATAAACTTGGGTTTCTACACGCAGTTGCGGGTTGGTAATTGCATCGTTAAAACAAGCGCCCAGTGTTTCACCCGGTTCAACTTGTGCTGTCGAGTACACATAATGCACTTCGATGGTGTCACCTGAATGCAAAGAGCCATGATCGCTCGGACAAACCCTGCCCTCAAATGGTTTCAGCTCAGCAGCACTCAACTTACCAGTGTACTTAAAGCCACTTTGGAAGCCCTTTCCATCACCATTACCAGCGTATTGGGTAAACTCACCACCTTTGTGCTCAGCGTTTTTATGGAAGTGAATATTACATAAGTTCATTGCTGTTGAATCAGGGGCACCCGAAAACAGTCTGGTATTTGTTCCTTTCAATGAACCCAAATCTCGTGGGGCTTGCGGGCCAAAACCTTGCCCTTGGGTGTTTTCAGAAAGCTTCGCTCTTTGTTCTGCAATAACACCATCTGATACAGACTCTTCGTTCGCGTCAGATGCATTTGCATGAGCTGACAACATCACCATCGCGACACTTAAAAACACACTCTTATTCTTCATTTTTCTTCCCTAGAATATTGATAACTAAACCTAACCGCACTTAACAGCAAACATCTTACTATGCTCGTAAGTGAATATAAGATTTGTCTTTGTAAGATTAGATTTCATTGCTTACTTCGGGATGAGTATTAGAACCCTAGATGTATAGAACAAGTCAAACACAGTAAATACGGCTACTCCCTTCCAGAACGAGTAATTTCCTACTTTGTTGACTGTCCCCTAACTGATCGGCTTGATAAGCGATCAATGCATATAAAATGCAACGACGACAAGGTTTGTAAGATCAAAAAGGCGAACCACTTGGCTCGCCTTCATCATTTCATTTAGTCATTTTGGTTACTGTGATGGGTTAACTGCTTAGCCGTTACCCGAAGCAAATATTCCAAATGTCATGACGTTCAATGCGTCTGTCACGCCTTCTAGAGATTTAATCACTTTCTTAGTCGGTTCGTTGTTGAGCAATAGGTAACTTCCAAGCCCTTTTTCATTGTCGGTCTCGACTTGATCTTCGGTCGCTTGTTTAACGGTTACTTGAGATGCACTTCCTTGAGTAGTATTAGCTTGAACAACATCAGCTTGAGGAGCTCCAACTGATTCAGCTTGTGTCTCGGCGTGTATATTTGAGTCTGTAACTAAATCAGCATTTATCTCATCAGTAGACTCAGCAATGACATTTAGATCCGTATCTTCTTCGACAGTGTTCGACAAAGTGTTTTCGTTGGTCAGTGTCTTTTCTTCGATTTGCTCATTACTCGTTGTGGAGCAAGCAGTTAAAAAAAACAGACTAACGATGAATGTGAGTAAGTGTCTCACCATAATGATAAACATGACCTCAATAAAACATTGTTCGATTGTAATTTATTTGACTTTCCATATCCAGTGCCAGAGATTAAGGGTTAAGGGTTAAGGGTTAAGGGTTAAGGGTTAAGGGTTAAGGCGATCGTAAACGGAAGCAATTTAAGACTCAAATCTAGTAATTTGAAATCTCAATCAAGTTACCGTCAGGGTCTCGAATATAAATAGATTGAATCTTTCCCATCGCACCTGTTCTAGCTATTGGGCCTTCCTCTATTACAACGCCTTGGCTCTCAACGTGCTCAATAACTTCAACGAGAGGCGTGTTAGATATAAAACATAGATCCGCACTGCCGACTTGCACACATCTAGCCTTTGGTTCGAACTCATTACCGAATTGGTGAAGGTTTATCTTTTGATTGCCGAACGACAACGCCAAGCGGCCTTCACCGAATTGGATGGGTTTCATGCCTAACACGCGCTGATAAAAATCCACCGTCACGGTTAAGTCTTTAACGGTTAACACCAAGTGATCTAAATGACTGATTTCCATCATTACCTTCCTGTAACTAAGAGTGATATGGGCTTATTGGCGGTGGCTAGGGCGTGTTGATGAACAATGTCATTCGACAACCCACATAACTCATAACAGCAATGTAGGTTGGAATTACTGAACTTAGCCTTCGCGCTTACTGAGCGTGTAGGAAACTAAACTATCATCACCCACCTTAAACACCCATATATTCTCGCCTTCGATGAAGTGAAATTCATCGGTCGATTTCGTCGGCTTTAGCGTCGCAATGAATTCCGATAACGCAGGTTCATTGATGATGAAACTCCCTTCTGACGTATTACTATCAAGATCGTTGCTGACTTTAATATTCAAAGTGGATTCAGGCAGAATATCGGGTAACCAGCCTCTGTCGAACAAGCGTTCTTCTTTGGCTTTTTCATACGTCGAATATTCACTGCTTACCACATCTGAACAACCAGACAACAAGAGCAAAGCTGGAAGTAGTAAAGGGAGTAGAACGTTAATTTTCATTCAATTACCATGACTTTAATATAGGTTTTGAGACCGAGCTTAACTACACAAATCCCAAAAATCATTCATAAAAATGATTTTATAAATCAATTGTAATTTCCATTCAAATCAATTGACTTTCTTTACATCCAAGCCAGTAATTAGTGGCTAAATTCTTTAGTATTGTAAACTTTTTATAATCAAGTAATTGCCCTTTCATATACTCGATGTTTGGCCTGTTGAAAGTATCGCTATCGGCCAAATAATACGGGGGACCTACACCCGGGAATAGAGCTTAGGATTAACTCGTTACAGGCGCGTACACAGGCCGATGATTCGGTCACACATGGCTTGGTTGACTGTGAAGTGGGTGTTGAGGAACGCTAGTTGGGCAAGTGCCGATTCAGCCGTGCGCTCGTAACCTTGGGTAAAGGTTGGTAGCAATTGAGCAAACTTAGGAAAGCGTGCTTCTAGCCTTCTATCCGACATAAATTCATCAACGAATTCAGGCTCAGAATGCTCAGTTTGATCCACAAGATCGATCAAACGATCAAGCGCGTAGGATTGAACAAAGCGAGAGCCAGAAAGCTTCTCGCCGCGATTATATCGGCTCATGCCCACATAAAGATTGGTCAGTGCTTCACCGATGATCCATTCTTGAGAATTCGTTTCAGCGACACCTTTTACAGGTGGCACACAGCACTGAGTATCAAAGTCGGCTTCCTGCCAAACAATACGACCTTCAGCAAATGGAATATGCGCTAATTCGTGTGGTTCGAATACCGCAAACTCACAAAATATTCCATCGGCATAAAGTACTTTGTAGCCATCGATGGTGTTCCTTACGGCATAGTCGATTGGAAGAATGTCAGCCAACCAATGCAAGCTGTCTAAGAAGTATTGCTTGTGCCCCGTTTGCACTATCGCGAAGAAATCAACGTCTGAATACTGATCCAATCGCTCCGTTTCAATGCCAACAGAACCTAGCCCTAATAAAGCATGCGCCTTACCAGAAGCTTTCAAAGATTCCCCAATCGCATCTAGACGCTGTAAGAGTTTTTCTGGTGTATTTGGCTGTTGTGCTTGCATCGCTCTATCCCTATCAAATTGAATGCCACTCAACCTAACTGATAGTTAGAACACCTATGAAGCCTAATTTATAAAATATGTGTTTGAGATAACGATCTGCGTAACTTATTGCTTCGTTTAACTCATCAATCATCCGTCTTTCTATCCAATTTACACTAATGACTTTGCTAAATAAGCTGCCATTTCTTGCTCTGGCACCATGCCTCCGCCAGTCGCCCATACAAGATGTTTGGCATTGGCTAGTACCGACTCATCAATATCTAGACGAGCAAGGTATTCTCTATTCTGTTCAACATGAATCACGCCCGGCATACCCGCGAGTGCTGAAGGCTCCAATTGAATACCCTCCACTTGGTTCAGTTCACCTAACAATTGAGACATACGTTCGTCGGTTAACGTGTAATAGCCGTCTAGTAAACGTTCCATAGCTCGACCAACAAAACCAGAAGCACGGCCAACTGCAAGCCCGTCTGCTGCGGTTAGATTATCAATACCGAGATCTTGGACTGCGATTTTGTCATGCAAGCCGGTATGGACACCCAACAACATGCAAGGTGAATGGGTCGGCTCAGCAAAAATACAATGGACATGGTCGCCAAAGGCCATCTTCAAGCCAAATGCGACACCACCGGGGCCACCACCTACTCCACATGGCAAGTAAACAAATAATGGGTGTTCTTTGTCTACTGAAATGTGTTGTTGCTCAAATTGCTGTTTGAGCCGTTCTCCTGCCACCGAGTAGCCAAGGAACAGTGTTTGTGAGTTTTCATCATCAATGAAGAAACAACGCGGGTCTTGCTCCGCTTCTTTCCGTCCTTGTTCTACTGCAACGCCATAATCTTGTTCATACTCGACCACGTTAACACCATGCTCACGCAGTTTGTTTTTCTTCCACGCTCTCGCATCAGCAGACATGTGAACCGATACTGTAAAGCCTAACTTGGCACTCATGATGCCAATCGACATGCCTAGGTTACCCGTTGAGCCTACGGCAATGCTGTATTGTTGGAAAAAGTCACGGAATTCAGGTTCGAGCAACTTACTGTAGTCATCGCTCTCACACAGTAACCCAGCTTCAATGGCAAGCTTCTCGGCATGCGTTAGTACTTCATAAATACCACCACGGGCTTTGATTGAACCTGAAATCGGCAAGTGACTGTCTTTTTTCATCATCAAACGCCCTTTGATAGGCTGCTGATAATGCGCTTGCAATACTGATTTCATAGATGGAATGTCAACAAGCTCAGACTCGATGATGCCATCGGTCACTTGTGTTTCAGGGAATGCCTTCGCCAGATAAGGGGCAAATCTTTGTAATCGCAGGCTTGCATCTTGAATGTCCTCTTCGCTTAACCCCACATAAGGTAAACCCTGTTCTAACGTCGTGATGTTTGGGTTAAACCAACTCACTTCTTCTAACGCTATAAGTTGTTTTAACAACGGGAAATCGTTGGTGAGCTTCTCTATATTTAATTCACTTTTTGGGTTCAAATCAGTCATGGGTGACCTTCTCTGGTATAACGCCATCATCTCTGGTACACAGCAATCTGCGCTCTTACAAACATTTGGTTTTGAGCTTATTAAAACGGTATTTATTTAATTATTCAATGACCTGTAATTAACTAGGCTTACTTTGCTCGATACGTCTTACGACTTAATTGCTGACCACTGTCTTGATGTACTCACTAGGCGATAAACCAAATTTTCCTTTAAAGCGCTGACTAAAACGTCCTTCCGATTGGTAACCGCAAGACTGGGCCAATATCGCCACATTCTGCTGTCCGTTTTGCATCAGATAAAGTGCGTGACTCAACCGAACTTCAGCCAACACCTCACGATATTGCATACCTTCCAGTTTGAGCTTTCGGATAAGCGTGGCGCGGCTCATCGCAAAGCGCTCTGCTACCGACTCTAACGGATGTTTCTCGTCCGGTGAATGCGAAAGGTAGTGGCTGAGTTTCTGGCTAAACGAAACATTTGAGCTAATAAACAATCGATGCAACACGCCCTTCTCGGCTAATTGCTGATACAAACCCTGCAACCAAAATTGTTGGGTTTGTTCACTCATGCTCTGACGATCAAACGAAAACAACGCATTGAGAGAATCTTGCAAACCTCGCTCTGCTTCCACGGTGGGTAAATCCAGTTCATTTGCTCGATCCTCACTGAGATCGAGCATTGCTTGCGTCGGTTGGAAATGAAAACTGAATACACGCGAAAGGAAACGCCCTTTGTGGGGCATGTTCTCAAAACTCAATGACGCTGATGCCTCACACAACAGCAGCTCAGAATGTGAGAGTTCTGCAGCTGAGTCTTTCCAAAACAGGCGCTTGCTGCCTGTAATGATCTGAATAATACTAGGGGATAGAATCCTCACATTACGCAGTTTTTGTAACTGCTCTGCACGAAAGATCGTCACTTGATATTGATGATTCATCTCATCCCCCTTGTTTATTTATTATCAACGACCAGCTATCGCATCAATAACTGGTCGCTTTATTAGCTTGTGTCAATTATCAACGCGTATAAGTTATTAACGTATTCAAATTATTAGCGTACATAAGCCATTAACGTGTGTAAGTTGTAGTCAGTTTCGCTTTGTCTAAAGCCATGCTGTTCAACGTGAATCCAACCACTGCCGACGGCGTGTTTTCGTCTAGGTTAAGTTTGTCCGTTGGTAATGCCCAAACCGTGAATTGATAACGGTGCATACCATCTTTTTCTGGAGGACAAGCGCCACCGAAACCTACCGTTCCATAATCGATTCGGCCTTCTTTGCCACCCACTTTAGAGATATCGACACCGCGAGGTAGGTCGCTCACTGTTGCTGGAATATCAAACGCGACCCAGTGCCAGAAACCACTTTCAGTCGGTGCATCTGGATCATAAGCTGTGATAGCAAAGCTTTTAGTGCCTGCTGGTGCATCTTTCCACATTAATTGTGGTGATAGGTTATCGCCGTCACACCCCCAACTTGAGTATTCAAAAGTCTTCGCCATTGGGTGACCTTCTTGAATATCGTTGCTGATTAATTCGAACGCTTGAGCAGAGCTTGCCGCCAAAATACTAATTGCTAATACTGATTTGATGATGAGTTTCATGATAGTTCCTCTTATTAGGTATGAGTCCAGTATAGTTCCCTCCACACGCCCAGTGATGACAATAAGTACACAATTATCTAATTTAACCCAAACAAATGATACTTACTGTATTTTTACTTTATTATTTAAAAGCATGACCCACTCGACAATTTGTTGTTAAAGGAACACTTGTTGACATTCAGGTTACAAATCACGTCCAAAACTCTTTAGACTCGCCCCACGACTTTTAACGAGAATGATTGGATGCACAGGTTTACATTGGCTCTTTGCTTAACCTTTTGGCTCCCTACACTAGCCAATGCCCAAAGTTTGCAAGACAAGTGGCAAACTCTGTATCAATTGAGCTGGCAATCGTCTCCTATCTCAGTTTCTCAGAAAGAGTTAACCCAGTACCCGAAAGCACTTCTTCAGGAAAGCAGCCGCTACCCGGATTTCAACAAATTCAGTTGGGAAGACATCGCCGCACTAGCCTCGATACAAGATCACTGTCAAGCGATTGAAAGCTCCAACCCTTCTTTGAACGATGCCATCGAATTCGAACTCGCTGTGTGTCAACAACAACCCTTGGATTCAATCTGGTTCGCGGCACACTCAAAACGACACCCTGCTGGTGGTAGCTTCGCTGATCGTTATGTTGCTCGTTACCCAGAAAACAGTGAACAGATTCATCCTTTTTTGAGTATCAGCAATCCTTTGCATCCGTTATTTTCCAAGCTAGAAAACTTAACCACGCAAGGCAGAGAAGTACTGCTCAATGGATACCGCGCTTGGCAACAAGGTGATGTGCTTTGGTTGAGTGGCGAACAAGGTTGGAAAGCAATTCCATCGGAGGTTTGGAAACCTATTGCCGAGCAACAAGAAGTGACCTTGTCAGCCGAAAGCTGTTCTTTTCGTTACAGTAACCTGTGCCTGAGCGAGTCGAGCAACGACAACCTGATCATAAAAACGTTGATCTTTACGTTGCTGTTAACATTGTTTTCCGGACTCGGCCGAGTCTTATACCTAAGAACAAAACAACGAAAAGAGAGGCAGTTCGTTTTACAGCTTCTCACTCATGAACTGCGCACGCCAATTACTAGCCTAGGTCTAACCGTCGAGATGTTCAGAAATCGTTACGACGATTTTCCCGATGAGACCCAAGGGGCAGTTTGGCGTTTAATCTCGGACTACCAAAGGCTTTCTCAGCTCACCGAAAACAGCAAAGTGTACCTAAGTTCGGACCAATCAGAACCTTTGTTAAAACAAAACGCATCATTAGAAGAGTGGCTTGATCATGTATGTGAAAAGCACAATATTTCTTATCAATGTGAAGCGCGTGAAGTTGAACTGAACCTTCCTTATTACTGGCTAACCATCTGCTTGGATAATCTAATCAAGAATGCCAAACAACACGGTAAAGGCGAGGTTTTGGTAAAGGTCGAACTCGGTGACAAGCTGAAGATTGAGATACAAGACGAGGGGCACTTCCCTTCGCCGATACAACGACTCATATCTCGTGTCACGCCAAGTGAAACGCACAAACTGGATAACATGGGCATTGGCCTGACTATTGTCGAGCACTTGATGAAGCAAGCGAATGGCCGCCTCATTATTCTTCGTAACCCAACCCGATGTATTTTGGAAATTGCTTATGAACACCCTACTGCTGATTGAAGACGACCAACTGCTTGGACAAGGCCTCGTCAGCTTCTTTGAGTCCAATGGTTATCAATGCCTTTGGGTGCAAGATGCTCAGAGTGCCAGTAAGCTGTGGTTACGAGCCGATCTCGTGGTGCTTGATCGACAACTTGAAGACGGCGACAGCTTGCGACACTTACCTAATTGGTTACTGATCAAAGCCCTTCCTGTAATTGTGTTGACCGCCAAAGTTGAAGTTCAACAACGTGTTGAAGGTTTAATGGCAGGTGCCAAAGATTACGTGACTAAGCCATTTTCGAACGATGAATTGCTTGCGAGAGTCATTACGCAGCTTCGGCCGCTAGGTGTTAGCCACTTAAATTACGCAAATATCCAAATCAACTTGTCGGAACGGATCGCTTATCTGGATGAAAGTCCAATCACGTTGAAACCTAAAGAGTTTCAGCTATTGGTACTGTTTATTCAGAACCAAAGTCGTGTGTTTCATCGAGATGAGTTGCTCAATAAAATTTGGGGTTATCAAGCCTTCCCAAGCACAAGAACCGTTGATAACCACATACTGCGTTTACGTCAAAAGCTACCAACGCTAAATCTAGAGACGCATCGTGGAGTTGGTTATCGTTTGGCTGGGGAATCACAATGAAAGTAAGCTCTCTAACAGCACTGTTCTGTACATTGCCCTTTGCGTGTAATGCGGCTTGGTTTACAAACACGCCATTGCAACACACCTATCAATCGCTGCTCGATGGTCAACCGCAAGTGGCATGGCAAGAACTGCAAATCGCGCTTGATCAGGCGGAGCTTAATAGTCAGCTTTGGCTACCCGTTAAACAAGAAATCCTGAGTCGGACTCAATGTGGAAGCACTCTTGAACAAAGTGCTACGCCCAACAACCACATTCAAGTCAGCTTCATCAAGCGCCACGGTCTTTCATCACAAGGCTATCAGATCAAAGTGTCTGCGGAGCAACTCAGCGAAGTGTTAGAAGATCAAACACAACGTATTTCTCTGGTCTCGCCTGATGGGAAAGTGGTTATCGACGGACAACTCAATTCTGATGTCGAATATCAAGAGATTGAAACCAGTGAGATGTTCATCAAACCGGAATCGGGCGTTTATCAGTTAACGATAGGTTCGAACAACTACCCTATTATTGTTGCTTTAGACGACAACAAGCGGTGGCTAACACTCGAAAGCAAACTCAACGACCCTCACATTGTGGTAACACCGCCTGAGATAATCGACAACTGCCCAGACGCCAATGTCAGTTGGCAGTGGTTTGACGAAAATTACGATATGTTGGGTTTCAAGGTGCCAATCAAGTCACTTGAAACAACAGTTCCGACAGAAAGTCCTTCGGCAACTAAAGCCAAACATTTGAGTGCATCGGTTGAAATGTTTGAATACCAAGGTGCGATTGAAATCCAATATGTCCAACGTGTCGCGGTGCCTTTCTAAGTTAAGCTCGCTATACAATGGCATTAAACGCCTAAGGGAAAGAATAGAGACAAATAGGTGACAAAACACCAACGCGACTTGGGTGTAATGACCGTACTTACCCTTTACGGAATCTAGATATGGTCAACGTTCGTCACCACCTTAACTTTACGCCTTTCGCCATTGCGGCTCTCTTTAGCAGTTGTGCGTTCTCAGTAAACGCGCAAGACAGCCAGATAACGCTAACTAATACCAACAACAGCGACACAGTATCGATTTCAACAAAAACATTAGCGATAGATTGGAATGGCTTAAGTGTTAATAGCACTGCTTTGACCGTTGATCGTCAACCTCAAAAAGTTACTCACCTAGTCATAGACTCAAAAACCAAGGCATCTTGGACACTCATGCCGAGCGGAATCAATGTTGAAGCTGAGTTGAAGGAACATAATCTTCTTGTCCAATTCACCTTACCTGAAAACACACAAGTAAAACGAAACCAACCCATTGAACTCGTTTGGTTTGACCTAGCAGAACAACAAACTCAGACTCTATTTCTGCCCTTTAGTGAGGGTATGCGCGTTCCTACCAACAATAAGCAGCGGGCCAATTACCTAGTCGAAAACCATTCAGGAAGCAACACCACTCAAGACCTAAAAATGCCTTTTTGGACGGTACAGCAGAACGATCAATTCATCAGTTATCAGATGATGAATCCGACAAACAACCAATTGTTCTTTTCTGATGTATCGTCGGGTACGTCCTCTGATGAGAAGACCAAGATTGATATGAGCGCTTCACACCAATTTACAACGCTGAATCAATCACAGCCTTTTACGGTTCGGATAACACTTGGAGACTCTTGGTTAGATGGCGCCAAACACTATCGCGATTGGCGAATTGAAAATGGTCTCTCTGAATCGCTTGTTGAAAAGCAAAAGCGTAACCCAGATGTAAATAAGCTGATCGGCGCAAGCCACGTCTACTTGTTTGGTAAAGACCCATTAAGCATCCAAGATGTGAGCGACTGGTGGGGATTAAACGCTTGGTATCTAGAGGACTCTCAATTAAACATTTCAAGTGAAGCGAAGCGAGAGTTATCCCCTCTGTCTAAAGGCAAAGATTGGTTTAGCCAGTATCATAAACAACTGTTGTTGGACTCTATTAGCCAGTCATTACAAAGCTTGTACCCTGTTGCCACGCCAACACTTGCTGATAACACCATTAAAGCTCAACACACCGCTGCTCAGAGCAAGAAAAGCTGGTTGATTAAGAACGCCTCTTCTTATCTCAATGCACCGGATACTTGGGGACAAGCCTTGTCATCAGGCATGGTCAACAATCTGAACAAAGGAGGATTAAACAAGCTTTGGTTAGGCTTCGATAATTGGATGCCAGCTCTCTACCAACCGAATGCAGTTGAACTGGCTAAGCAATCTGGTTATCTGGTTGGAACCTATGACTCCTACAACACAGCCATTCCAGCGAAGCTCAATGACAACTGGCTAACCGCTCAATTACCAGAGCCGATGCGTCAAAGTTGTGCGATTGAACTAGCGGATGGCAGCCTAAAAAAAGGGTTTCGAGGTAACGGGTTTTACTTGAACCCGAATTGCCATTTGGATTATGTAAAACAGCGCGCCGCAGATATCATGCGCTTTGGTCACTTCAATAGCCTGTTCCTAGATGTTGATGCAACTGCGATGGCGCGTGAGGACTACAGCGATAATAGCAGTGAGTCGGATATGCTTTCTGCCTTCAACAACCGAATGCAGTGGCTAAGCGAGCAACCATCGTTAGTATTAGGCTCTGAAGACGGCAACAGCCTAACAACAAAAGGCATCGCGTTTGCGCACGGCTTAGAAACAGTTGGTTTTGGCTGGACAGATAAAGACATGAAAGAGAATCGCCGATCTCCCTATTACTTAGGTCGTTGGTACCCAGACCACAAGCCTGACTTCTTCTTTAAACCCGCCGACGTTAAAGAGCCCTACAAATCGCTACTGTTTTCGCCACAATATCGAATTCCGTTATACCAAGCCGTTTTCCATGATGAAGTAATCAATACGCACCATTGGCACTCAGACAGCCTTAAATTCACTAATGTACAAGCAGAACGTGACTTAATCGCCATGCTGTACAACACACCCCCGATGGTTCACTTAACCAGAGATGAAGCTTTATCAAGTTCAAGCCCAAGGATCAAAGCACTCAAACACTATCAAGATGGCTTTGAACCAATGCACGAGCAGTTATGGGATAAACAGTTGGTCGATTTCGACTGGTTAGACAAAAGCGGAGACGTTCAACAAACCGAGTTCAGTGACGGGAGTAAGATCATTGCCAACTTCTCCGACAAGGCATTTCGTTACAACGGTATCGATATTGCTGCCCTATCGGTCAAAGCTATATTGGCGAATGGGCAAGTCGTCGACTGGCAACCCAATCATAGTTAGCTTCGATACGGTTTAGACAAAACGAATAATAGGAAGCCTAAGCACTTATTTACCCGCTAAGGTTTTCCCCGTTACTTTTGCTTCCTATTTTGAAAGGCAGTCAGTAGATAGTCGATAAAGACCTTTTTACGTTTCGGCATCAACTGCCTGTCTGCATACACTAGGCTTACTGAAACTTCTGGCATCTCATATTCAGGTAACAAACGAATCAGCTTACCTGTCTTGAAGTGTTCCCGACAAATGAATTCAGGAAGCACCGCCAAGCCGAGCCCATCCACACAAGCTGTTAGGCATGCCGTGATGGTATTCACCCGCAACTGGCACGGCAGATCGATCAAAATCGACTCTCCGCCTTCTAATTGCAAATGCCACTTAGGTAGACGTGCCGCCTTGTTCACCACCTCAATCATTCTGAATGGCGGTTCAAGATCATTGGGCGAAGAGATTTCATCGAACTGCTCTAAATACTCAGGGCTGGCTACCAATACACGCTTCGATGTTGTGAGGTAGCGAGAAACCAAGCTCGAGTCCACTAGCTCACCAATTTGTGCGTAAAGATCGATCCCCTCTGCAATGATGTCGACTTCTCGATTCGACAGTTCTAAGTTCAAAGTCACGTTTGGGTGCTCTTTTAGGAAACTGTGGATGTATGTGGCTAATACTTGATGTCCCAATTCGACAGGCAACACAACATTCAACTGCCCTCGGATCAAGTCCTGATTGGCAGAAACCTCTAACTCAGCTTGGTTCATGATCTCTTGCATCTGCATGCTCGACTGATAAAAGCGCTCACCCTCTGGCGTTAAAACTAAACTTCGTGTCGAACGAGTGATCAACCTCACACCTAGGTGCTGCTCCAGCTCGTCTAGCTTTCGGCTGACGGTCGACTTGGTCATGTTCAATGCTTCAGCCGCGTGCGTGAAACTCCCACAATCAACAACTTGTGTAAAAACAGTCACAGCATTTAAGTCCATCGTACTTCTCCCAAAGCCCTATTAGTAAGATTATTGCAACAGTGTTTCCCTTTTTTCCTATCTTATCAATCAATCGAATTCATTTACAATTCGTTACATCTAAATAAAAACAAAATGAGAAATAAAAAATGACAGAGAACAATAACGCTTCGCAATCAGTAAGCACAAAAAAACGTAAAAAAGCTCCGCTTATTGCTACTGCGATCATGCTGTCATTAGGTCTTGCTGGTGCCGGATATTGGTACGGCTATGGCCAATACTTTGAATCTACCGACAATGCCTACCTACAAGGCGACATCACTAATATAAGCCCGAAGGTGTCAGGTTATATTGTTAAGTCTTACGTGAGTGATAACCAATCGGTTAAACAAGGTGACTTGTTGGTTCAAATTGATGATCGTGATTACCAATCTGCACTTGCTCAGGCGAATGCGCATTTAAGCGTCGTTCAATCAAGCGTACACAACCTTATCGCTCAACAAACGTTACAACGTAGCCAAATAAATCAAGCCGAGAGCCGTGTTGATTCCGCACAAGCTGAATACGAGCGTGCAATCCAACAAGTCGTGCGTTCTCGTAGCTTATTAAAGCGTAACTATGCTTCGCAAGATGAAGTCGACAGCATGGTCGCACAACAAAAAGTCACCCAAGCAGAACTTGAAGAAGCGAAAGCAAACCTTGTCGCAAGTAATGATCAACTAATCGTGATTGCGAGTGAAATCGAACAAGCAAACGCATCCGTGACTGAAGCTCAAGCACAAAGAGATCAAGCACAACTTAACCTTGATTACACCAAAGTTTACGCGCCAGCAGATGGTGTAATTGGCAAACGCAGCGTGCGAGAAGGTCTGTTGATTCAAGCCGGCGCGCCATTGATGAGTTTGGTACCAAACAACCAAGTGTGGATCGAAGCTAACTTCAAAGAAACACAGCTAAGCGGCATTCACAAAGGTCAATCCGTAGAAGTTGAATTAGATGCCTTCCCGGGACAACCACTCGAAGGCGTTGTCGACAGCTTCTCCCCTGCGACTGGTGCAAAGTTTGCGCTACTGCCGCCAGAAAACGCGACCGGTAACTTCACTAAAATCGTTCAACGTGTACCGGTGAAAATTACCATTCCAGATCAGCAAGAATTGAAAGGTAGACTGCTTCCTGGTTTGTCTGTGGTAGCGACCATCGATAAACGAGGCTAGACCATGAGTAACGCTGGTGTTGTCACCCAAACTAATGATGATGGAGTGGTTTCTAGACGCCATTGGATCGCCCTATTTGGCGGTTTGATTGGCGCGTTTATGGCGATCTTGGATATTCAGATCACCAACTCGTCTCTCAAAGATATTCAAGGCGCGCTGTCTGCCACCTTAGATGAAAGCTCGTGGATCTCTACGTCTTACCTAGTCGCAGAGATGATCGCTATCCCACTCAGTGGTTGGCTTTCTAAAGCGCTCGGTAAACGCCGTTATATCACGTGGACGACGGCCATCTTCACCATTTCATCTTTGTTGTGTTCGTTTTCTTGGAACATGACCTCGATGATTGTATTCCGCGCGATGCAAGGCTTCAGTGGTGGTGCTTTAATCCCGCTTGCTTTCTCGTTAGTGATTCAGTTATTACCTGTTAACAAACGTGCTGTGGGTATGGCACTGTTTGGCGTAACCGCGACCTTTGCTCCATCGATCGGCCCAACATTTGGTGGTTGGCTGACGGAGAACTTCTCGTGGCACTATATTTTCTATATCAATATTCCGCCTGCTTTGCTTGTGATCACCATGATCCGATATGGCTTGGATGATGAAAAGCTCGACCTTGGCACACTGAAAAAAGCCGACTGGTTTGGTATCGCGACCATGGCGTTAGGGCTAGGTTGTTTGGAAGTGGTACTAGAAGAAGGTAACCGTGAAGAGTGGTTCAGTTCGAGCTTTATTATTGGCTTGAGTATCGTGTCGGCGGTGAGTTTGGTTTACTTTGTGATAAACGAACTCCAACACAAAAAGCCGCTGGTGAATTTACGGCTATTGCGGGATGGGCAGTTTGCTATGTCTTGTATTGCCTATTTGATTCTAGGGATGGCGCTGCTCGGCTCTATTTATGTT
>NZ_JBFRLX010000171.1:0-12476 GCF_041470165.1 Vibrio sp. 10N.286.46.A8 | reverse complement strand
GGTTTCTATTATTGGCCTTGAAGACATGGTACGTGTTAGCGCTCTGGCGGCGGGCTCAACCAAAATGCCATTTACCTTCTATATGACGGTAGCAATCATCTTCTTATTCTTCACCAGTGTTTCGACGGGCTTACTTAAGTTGGTTGAACGTAAATTCAGTATCCACGCGAGGTAGTTATGGACTTTTCATTGATAATTGAAAGCCTGCCGATTTACCTTGGTGGTTTGTGGACAACGGCTTGGATGGTTTGTGTCGCTTTGATTGTTGGCTTATTCGTAGCCATACCATTAGCTATCGCTCGTAACAGTCCAAATATGATGATTAATGCACCAGCTTGGTCGTTCATTTATTTCTTCCGTGGTACGCCGTTATTGGTGCAGTTGTACCTGATTTACTACGGTATGGACCAATTCTTCCCAGTAAAAGATACACTATGGGAAAACGCGTGGTTCTGTGCTTTAGTTGCGTTTATTCTAAACACATCAGCATATACTGCAGAGATCATTCGTGGTGCTATTAATGGCTTACCGAAAGGTGAAGTTGAAGCAGCAAAAGCGTATGGTATGAGCACACCCAAGACATACCGCCGCATCATTTTACCAAGTGCTCTACGTCGTGCATTACCGGCTTACAGTAACGAAGTTATCTTTATGCTTCATGGTTCAGCGGTAGCAGGTATCGTAACCATTATGGATCTAACTGGTGCTGCACGTTTGGTCAACTCTCGCTACTACGCTCCATTCGAGTCTTTCCTAACTGCAGGTCTATTCTACATGGCGCTAACGTTTATCATCATTGCGATTTTCAAATTCGCAGAGAAGCGTTTCCTTGCTTACCTAAGGCCGTTAAGTTAACTCTACGATACAGATTTTCTTAGACAAACGGCGCTCTTGTAGCGCCGTTTTTAATTTCAATTCAATTGTTCGGGTACCAATAAGTTTAAGTGGTATTTGTTAAATTCACTCCATAAATTACGAACCCATTAGTCGAATCAATTGACTTAAGTGAACCCATAGATACACTTGCTCCAATTTTTTTGAGTGTCGTATAACAATGAAAAAAAACATCTTATCTTTGTGTCTAATTTTGCCGTCGTCTCTACTACTTTCTGCATGTGGTGGTTCTAGTGATTCCGCTCAACCTCCGAGTAAAACGGCGGTACAAAAAGCGCTTGAATCCGGAGATGCATCCCTTGTATCTAATGCCAATGAGTTTATTGACGCCAGCCAAGCGCTCGTTGCCCAATACAAATCCGATTACAGTCAAATTAAACAGTCTCTGTCTAAAAATTCAGACGGCACGCCGCTGCGCAATCTTCATTGGGATCCAACACACGATGCCGCGATAATCTTACCAACTTACGGCTTCAACGATGTCATCCTGCAAACCAATAAAGCGATGCAGAGTGGATATACTGACCAAGAGCTTGCGATTGGTATTGCAGGTTATACATCGAGCGGTAGTCGTTACGCTGCGTTAGCAAGTAACCCATTTCGAACTAAGCAACGTTCAACGGATTCAGTCAACGCAGAAATGGATGTGTGGTTAAAAAACTTGGTGGGTTGGGCATCAGGCACAAGTTCACCTAAGAATGTTGTCTTGGCTCAGATGGAGCAGTCTTATTATTTTCCTGATGACAAAGCAACGCGAAACTGGCTAACGAGCAACATCAATCCTTCGATGGTTATCAATGATGACAACGCCTGTGACGGCAGCAAATTAAGCCAATGTATTGAAACGAACAACCCTGATTTATTGATTTTGTCTCAAAAGTTAAATGATGGTGACGAAATTAACGATGTAATGACGGGGTTACGTTTGGCGTTCAACAAAAAGATTCCCGTACTGTATTTGCATCTTGATGGCGGTATGACGGACTTAGGCAACGCACTATTTGCAGAAATGCATATGACGTATGTTGGTGATAACTATTGGCGCAGGCTAGGGCTGTCAAATTGGGATTCAACGCAACTGATTGATCGAATGCCAGATAATATCGTCAAACAACAAGCACTTTTACAGCGCCTGAAACTCGATAGTTTCACTGTTGACTTGAATTTATGTGATGACAAATCTTGCCCAGATGAGTCCAACATGGATGAAGAGTTCTATAAGGCCGCGAACAGTATTCGTTCACACCTAACGACGCTTGATAGCAAAAAAATTGATCTCTTTGCATCCAAGAACTACGAATATGAAAAGCTGTTACTGCTACTTGCTGATCGCTACCGACAAGACGTTAAGTACCCAATGGGTAAAGACGTAACAGATAGAATCGACTTTCTTCGGTCGTATTACAGTGATTACGCGACATACAACACTCGACAACATAACGCAGCACAGCCGAGTTTAGGGAACTTCAGCACCAAGAACTTTAAGAATGTCCCTCTCATCACCAAGATTATTACTTTAGAGTCAAAGAAAAACTTCCGTGCGGCGGGTGTATATGCCTTACCGGGTAAGACGATCAAAGTGACGCGATTAGATAATAACAAAGTGGCAACGTCGATTGCCCTTAACACACTACGTAGCGGTGCGACTCATGAGTTTTCGGGTAAAGACGGCTATGCAAGGCCGAAGTTTTTGACTTCGGTAACTTACCCCGTAAAACATGGAGAAACGATATACCTGACCTCTGCCTATGGCGGGACATTACAAGTTCATTTTGATACCAACGATATCGATGTAGAGCTGCGTTTTGAAAATGTTGCCCAACACCCTGTTTGGCGAAGTCAAGCGGACAACGATAGCTTTGTCGCGCAGCTCGAAGAAGGTAACTTTGACTGGGCTGAGTTGGTGACTCCCGGATTTGAAGTTCACTCTAAACTAGACAAGATGAAAGAGTCTATCGGAGCTTCTGATTGGGCACAGCCGCATGATATGGCTCTCGCCACAGAGCGTTACGTACACAACCTTCCTCATGCACTTGCGGGTTTCAAAGGGCCAGGAATTGATGAAATTGCTGAAATACACCAATACGGAGAGGCAAAGGGCTGGGAAATTGCGAACATTGATATTGTAAAGCACATGAATGCCGATCAAGCGACTTGTGGTTACGGTTGTTCAGGAAACCCTTACGATGCTTATTGGTCTTTTCATCCTCTAGGGCATGGTGATTTGCACGAGCTTGGTCATGGACTGGAAAGAGGACGTTTTAGATTCTCTGGGTGGGAAGGCCACTCAACAACCAACTACTATTCGTATTTCAGTAAATCAAAGTATTACAAAGATACGGCAAAGGTATCGTCTTGCCAAAGCCTAGACTTTAAAGGGCAGTATCAACTTTTACAGCAGAGCCGAACTCAGCCAGATCCAAACGCTTTTATGGCGGCTCAAAATCAAACGGGTTGGAGTTGGGGGGCTCGTATGTTCATTCAAATGATGATGTTGACTGAGCAGCAAGGTGTATTGAATTCAGGTTGGCATTTACTAGGGCGCTTACACTTGATTGAACGCGAGTTTAATCGCTTGAAAGCCAGTGATACTCTTTGGAACAACGGTAAAGGCTCTATTGGTTTTTCTGATTACACCAAACAAGAAGCCGAAGGCATCACCAACAATGACTGGTTGCTTATCGCATTAAGCTACGTAGCAGAAAGGGATATGAAGCAATACTTAGATATGTGGGGATTCAGTTTCAGTGATAAAGCGAAGCAACAAGTCACAGCTCTTAGTCTAAGTAACATGCCTTTGACATATTTTGCATCGTCTAATCAAGGCTATTGCTTAGATGAATTTGCTAAGACGCCGTTAGATGTTGACGGCACGACCGCTTGGCCGCTTAATTAGGTATATGGCAGATAGAGTCACGAAGAAAAAAGAGAGGAGATATTAACTCCTCTCTTTCGTTATTCGCTTCTGGTTAGCCTAGTGAACACGATTTACCAGCTACTTGATATGGCTAAGTTCTGTTACCTAAAAGTAACTACTTAAACGTCGACCAAATTGGCGCGTGATCTGACGGTTTTTCGATGCCGCGTAGTTCGTAGTCGATGCCCGCTTCAGTACACTTGTCAGCAAGCTTCTGAGTCGCAAGTACCACATCAATGCGCAGGCCGCGGTTGTCCACGAAGCCTTTTGAGCGGTAATCAAACCATGAGTATTGATCGTTCACTTCAGGGTGTAGTAAACGGAAGCTGTCCACAAAGCCCCAATCCATCAATGTTTTCAACCATTCGCGTTCTTCTGGTTGGAAAGAACATTTACCGGTTTTCAACCAACGTTTCGCATTAGGTTCACCAATGCCGATATCAATATCGGTAGGGCTGATATTAATGTCGCCCATTACGATCACTTGTTCATCTTTGTTGTGGTAATCGTTCAGGTACGTCATTAAGTCTTTGTAGAACTGGCGCTTGTACGGGTATTTGGTTTCATGCTTAATGTTGTCGCCTTGAGGGAAGTAACCATTTAGTACAGTGACCTTCTCACCGTTTTCATCTTCAAACGTCGCCATGATCATACGCTTTTGATGGTCTTCATTGTCTGTAGGAAAGCCTTTTTGTACCGAAATTGGCTCTTGCTTACAAAGCATAGCCACACCGTAGTGAGCCTTTTGACCGTGGAAGTAGACCTTGTAACCCATAGCTTCAACATCGGCTAGCGGGAAGGCTTCATCGTGCACTTTGATCTCTTGTAGACCAATCACATCAGGTTGGTGCTTATCGATAATAGCTTGAAGCTGATGAAGACGGGCTCTAAGGCCATTGATGTTGAAGCTGATTACTTTCATTTGTTTTTATACCTCTCGTAAACCCTTGTGATTGCTTGCTTTTCAAGGGCTTGCTGATTTGGTGGGTTTCATGATTAATCGTATTTAAGCATGCTTAATAATTTCTGTCGCCATTTTGTCGCCCCTAAATGGCGACAAAATGGTGTGAATACTCACTTTTACGCAGAATCTACTGAGTCTTTAGCAAGTCTAAAAAGAACGCGTATTCAAGTGCGTCTTCTTTTAATCGCTTAAATCGACCGGAAGCGCCACCGTGACCAGCTTCCATATCGGTTTTGAACAGCAGCACGTTGTTGTCTGTTTTCATCTCACGCAGCTTCGCCACCCACTTCATGGGTTCAAAGTATTGCACTTGTGAGTCATGCAGGCCTGTTGTTACCAACATGTTCGGGTAGCTTTGAGCCTTCACATTGTCATATGGTGAGTAACCTAGCATGTAATCGTAATAGGTTTGCTCGTTCGGGTTGCCCCATTCGTCATACTCGTTGGTGGTGAGAGGAATCGATTCGTCAAGCATGGTTGTGACAACGTCTACAAACGGAACATGTGCTCCGATGCCACGGTACAGTTCTGGTGCTTGGTTGATGATTGCGCCCATCAATAGACCGCCAGCAGAACCACCAACGGCGAACACTTTATCTTGTGCGCCGTAGCCTTCTTCAACCAGCCCTTTGGTTACATCGATAAAGTCGTTGAACGTATTTTGTTTGGTCAGTTTTTTGCCATCTTCATACCAAGGGCGACCAAGCATTTCTGAACCGCGGATGTGAGCTATCGCAAAAACAAAACCTCTATCCAGTAGGCTTAGGCGAGTTGAGCTGAAGGTAGGTTCAATCGTAGAGCCGTAAGAGCCATAGCCGTATTGGTAGATTGGGTTAGTGCCGTCCTTCTTGAATAAGTCTTTGCGATATACCAAAGACACAGGTACTTGCTTACCATCGCGAGCCGTTACCATAATTCGCTCTGATTGGTATTTATCCGCTTCGAAATCACCCAATACAGGTGTTTGTTTCATGACTTCGGATTCTCCTGAACTTAGGTCGAAATCATAGTAAGTACCTGGCGTGGTTAAGCTGCTGTAATAGACGCGAACTTTTGAGTTATCTAATTCATAGTTACTTGTTAGGTAAGCAGCAAAAGCAGTGTCGTTAAATTCAAGTGGGAACTCTTTCCCTGTTGAGAGTTGACGAACTTTCACTGTAGACAAGCCATTCGCACGTTGCTCGTAAACCAGATGGTCATCAAACAGCTCGAAGTCAACAAGCTGAGTATTCTCGTCAGCAGGAATGACATCGACCCATTTAGAGCGGTCATGCATCTCTTCAGCAGTGACTTTCATTAAACGGAAGTTGACCGCTTGGTAGTTGGTGTAGATGTAGTACCAATCACCTAGCTTAGCGATGCTGTACTCGATACCCGTTTCTCGTGGGTAGAAAGCTTCAGCTTTAGCGTTTGGGTTGTTGGCATCTATGACTGAAACACCGCTGGTTTCTGTACTCGAGTGCCAAATGTAGACCTGTTCACCATCTTTGCTTTTACTCAAAGAGGTGTAGTAAGCGCTGTCGGTTTCTTCGTAGATTAACTCATCGCTTGTCTGAGGTGTGCCCAAAACATGACGGTAAACTTGATAACCAAGTAATGTTTGTGGATCTTTTTTGATGTAGTAAAAGGCTTGGTTGTCGTTTTGCCATGCAATAGTGCTCGAAGCACCTTCAATTTCATCTTTTAGGTATTCACCTGTCGTGAGGTCTTTAATCTTGATGGTGTAAATACGGCGGCTCAGCGTGTCTTCGCCATAGGCCAACAAGTTTTCGCTTGGGCTGATCGTTAAGCCACCAATACTGAAAAATTCATGGTCTTTTGCTAGTTCGTTAACATCTAAGATGACTTGCTTGTCTGTACCTAAAAAGTCATTTTCACGCAAGTGAACTGGGTATTCGTTGTCACCTGTGACTTCATTCGAGTAGTAGTAGCTGCCTTTGCGAACTGGAACCGAATGGTCGTCTTTTGCGATTCGGCCTTTTATCTCTTCAAATAACTGTTCTTGTGATGCTTCAGTGTGTTTCAGCACGGCCTCTGCGTACTGGTTCTCTTGCTCAAGATGCTGCAAGATCTCTGAATCTTGGCGCTCATCATCACGCATCCAGTAATAATCATCGATTCGGGTATCACCATGAATCGTCATTGCATGAGGGACTTTCTTAGCTACGGGAGCTTGGGTTTGATGTGCGATGAGTTGCGATGGAGAGTTGTGGTCCATGGTTGTTATTCCTTGATTGCTGCATCCGGCGACAAGTGCGGCCGATACGGCTAATGTGGTTAAAGCGAAACGCATCTGTATATCCTATTGTGTACCTTACTCGTTTTAATGCCAGCATCCTTTAGTGGTTAGTTTTCTTCCAGTGATGTTATTTATAATGGGATTCTGGATTGGTACTTTCAGCGTAAGTGTCTGTTATTGTTTTCAATAAATCAAAGTAATGTTTAATGGAATCGATGGTAGATGTGAGCTGGGGGAAAACGTGCAATGAAAAAGGGACACACTTTTCAGTATGTCCCTCTTCGTTGTTTGAGCTGAGGTAGAGTTTACTTTAGATAGCCAATGGCATTTCGTTTGAATGGTCAGGTTTACGATTAACCCAACGTAAACCAAGCATGGCGATGAATGACATTGCAATCATCAAGCAACCGAGCGGCAGTTGGTCTTGAGCTGGGAAGAACGAGGCCAATAGTGTTGCGATGCCAGCACCTAGGTTTTGCATACCACCCAAAATCGCACCTCCAGTACCTGCGTGGTACGGGAATGGCGAAAGCGCCCCTGTTGTTGCCGCCGGAAATAAGATACCAGCGCCCAAAAAGTAAATCGTAGCACCGCCAATCAAAGTTAATGCTGTTGTTTGACTAAATAGACCTGGTATCAACACCACGGTAGACCCTACCAAGATAGCAACTAGTCCAACATTCAGAGCGCGGCGCTCACTGCTACGTTGTGCGATGTAACTGGATAGGCCAGCACCGACTAAGTAACCTGGAATGGGTAATACAAACAACAAGCTTACTGTGGTTGCTGGCAAGCCAAGTACCCCGCCAAGCAATACACCTGCCGCAGCTTCAAATACCGCTACACCTGCAAATGTTGCGACCAATACCAATAAGAAACCTTGGAAACGTTTGTCAGATAGAACGAATTTGTAGCTGTTGGCAACCGATTCATGTTTGCGTCGTTCTTTTGGCAGAGTTTCCATCATGCTCGTCATCATGGTGATCACCACTGCGATACCAAACAGCGCCAGGAACAAGTAGCTAGAACGCCAACCGAAAGCTTCTGTTAAGTACCCACCTAATACAGGAGCCATCAATGGTGAGAAAATCACACACATGCTAATTAAGCTGTTTGCGCGGTGCAGTTCTGCGCCTTCAAAACAGTCGCGAGTCAATGTACGAGACATCGCACCACCACAACCGATGCCCAAACCTTGTATAAAGCTACCTGCTAAGAACCATTCATATTCGTGAGCAAACAATGCCACCAAAGTACCGATGATGTAGATGATCAAACCGACGACGATGATTGGTTTGCGACCTAGGCGATCAGAAAGTGGACCGTATGCAAATTGCGACAGACCATAAGGGATCAGGTAGCACGCCATCACAGCTTGAAGCGAAGATGCTGACACCAAGAACTCACCCGCCATATGACCGATAGAAGGCACGTACATTGTTTGAGTCATTTGACCCACGGCAGTCAGGATAGCGATTAAAAAGGTAAGTTTCGCTAATGGAAACGAGGCGGACATTTGCGTATCTCTCCAAAAATTAGGACGTAAAAAGCCTTGGCGTTCCATTAAGGAGAGCCAAATAAGTAAAGTAACCTGGGAATCTAGGCGCGAGATATTAGAGATTGAGCGTCTACTTAGCAACCAAAAAGTGTGAAGTTGATCAAGATAAAAATCTATAGCTTGGATTATAAAAACTAATCCGAATTTATTGAGGTTATAAAATAAAAAGGAGTCGTTGGCTTCCTTGAAATGTTGCAATTGCTCTGAATCAATTTGCGTTATTCATGACCGGAAGCGTAGGCACAAAGATGCCTAAGTCTGACAAGCTGAAAGCTCTTGAAATCAAATCAATAACAGACAAAATACACGATTTATTAACATTTCTATAAACTTTCGTTTTATATGCACGTAATTTGTGCTGTAATTATCCGCTAAGCTATTCGTCTAACTCATTCACATTGTGCATAGCAGTTTGTTACTAATGTGATGGTTACGGTTATGGAAGTCTTTTGGCTTAAATAAGGATATTAAATGCGCTCTCTATCAGTACAGTGGAAAATAACCCTCTTAGCAGGTTGTTGTTTAATCATTACGTCACTGTCTCTCATTGGTTTCTCGATCTACAACGCGACGAGCAATCAACAGGTCATAAAATCTCAAAGCTCAGAATCGGTGATTAACAAAACTCAACAGTTGTTGGCATCCGTTTCTCAGCTTAATGCTCAAGAAACTCAACGTTATGTCGATGAAGCTATTTATCGAGCAGAAATGTTGGCTTCTAGTGCTCAGTTTCTAAAGAACAACGCAGACGAAAACTTTACCCCAAGTGAAGAGCTTCGTACTGCGTTAGATGAAATGGTTCGTCGTTCCGTTTTGAACTTTGATTCTATTCAAGGGGCTTACCTAGTCTTCAAGCCCGATTTACTTGATGCTGAAGATGCGAATTATGTCGATGCGGATTATGTCGGCTCGAATGAAAGAGGGCGTTTTGCTCCTTATTGGAAGGTCGCAGATAATGGCGAGAATGTTCTTCCAAACGTGTTATCAGAATCAACATTGAGTGATAACAGCAATAGCGAACGCTTTTTCTGTCCTTTGTCATCTGGACAAACGTGTATTAGTACGCCAAGAGTTGTGAGTAGCGGTGGTCAAGAACTGCTTACGTCTTCGATTTCGGTGCCTATCATCGTTGATGATGTGGCGATTGGTTTCTTGGGCATCGACTTAAGGCTCGATGGTTTAACCAATGTTGTCACTCAATCGGATCAAAGCTTGTTTGAAGGTGCAGGTGCGGTTTACGTCGTTAGCTTAGACGGTTCCGTTATCGCTTCTGATGATTCAAGTATTGCGGTTGGTTCGAGTTTTCAAAGCAACAATACAAGTAGCGATCTAATGACGGACTTTATCTTTGGTGGTGAAGTCACGACTCAATGGAGTGAGAATGGTGAGTGGTTACTCGCATTTGCACCTGTTATCGCTGCTAACCAAACTTGGGGTGTGCTGTTTGAGATTCCAAGAGAGAGTGTGGTTGCTGACGCGAATCAATTGGATGCCATTATTAGTACTAAGCTAAGTGAAGGTATTAAGACTGAAGTGATTGCGGGTATTAGCTTTATTCTTTTCGGTTTAGCGATCATCGCTTTTGCTTCACTGTCCATTGTTAAGCCTATTCGACAGGTGGTTGAGAGACTGAACGATATTGCTTCTGGTGAAGGTGATTTAACGCAACGCTTGGAAGTGAAATCTCAAGACGAAATTGGTCAGTTGTCACAAGGGTTTAACCTGTTCTTAGACAAGCTTCAACACACGATTAAAGAGGTGATTCAGACCACTGAGCAAGTGGCGAGCACGACAAGCCAAGCGAAGGCCTCTGCATCAAGTACTCGTGAAAGTAGTGAGTCTCAGTTTAAAGAAGTGGATCTTGTGGCGACCGCGGCAGAAGAGATGACTCAGACTTCGGGCTTAGTGGTACAAAATGCTGAAATAGCCGTTGATGCCGCTTGCGAGGCAAATCGTTCTGCTCAGCAAGGCCAACAGGTTATCGAACTTTCTGCCGGTGAAATGAGAAAGCTGGTGGATCGTATGTCGAGTGCCGTGCCTATTGTTGAAGAGTTGGCTAAAAATAACGGTAACATCACTGAGATCTTAAGTGTGATTGAAGGGATCTCTGAGCAAACCAACTTACTGGCATTGAATGCCGCGATTGAAGCGGCTCGTGCAGGTGAGCAAGGTCGAGGTTTTGCCGTCGTTGCTGATGAGGTAAGAAATCTAGCAAGCCGCACACAGTCATCGGTTGGTGAAATCAGAGCGGTGATCGACAAAGTCCACGCGGGCACTCAAGATGTCGTTGAAGCGATACAAGAAGGTAATATTCTCGCTAACGACACGGCATTACATGTTCAAAAAGCGGTCGAAGATCTGGGTTCGATCTTTACTTCTATAGAAGCGATCAGTGATATGAACAACCAGATCGTGAGAGCGGCAGAAGAGCAACAATCGGTTTCCGGTGAAGTGAACCAAAGTGTCGTTAATATCCGTGATTTGAGTGCGAAGATCTTGGATCAAGCAGCAGCTTCTGAACAAGTGGGTAGCGAAATTGACCAACTGTCCCAACAGCAGCAGAAATTGGTTAATCAGTTCAAGGTTTAGTCTAGTTGTTCACTGTATAGCTTTTAAGCTTAGTTAACAATTGAATAGAAAAAGGGACAAATGAAGATTTCATTTGTCCCTTTTATTTTTCTTGGGCTCTAACGCTTTAGGGCTTGGCGATATCCGTGAAACCGATTAACGAAGTTAGTCTTCGATAAACCAGTAACCTTTATTCACCAATTCCGTCACGACGGTTACACCTGAAGGAGAAAGATTAGTTGTTGAGCTAATTACCGAATCATCACACAGTACGTTTAGTAGATAAGAATCCGCCTGTTCAACTTTAACGACTTCTCCATTGATGTAAGCTGTGTTGCTTTCATTCTCATGGTATAGCGCCTTTAACCCCGATACTCGACAGATCTCGCCTTCTGACTCTAAGTGTTGGGCGATCTCTTCTTCTGTCCATAATGGCTCAGGAGCGACGATATCTAGCTGGTGGCGTGATTGGCTTAGCAGACACCCCATGAATTCACTGATGGTTTCAGGTTGCTCTAGTGCAGATTTCAACATGTCAGTGAGATTGCTTAAATCCGATGAACGAATTTTGCCGTAGCCTTCTTGCGTTTTGAACTCTGGATCATGCAGGTGAACATCACCCATATCATGAGCAAGTACAAAGTCGGCAAAGTTGCTGATCAGCTCTTGTTCTTTAGGGGAGCGGTAGCCAATAGAGTAGCTCATTGACGGCTCTAAAGTGTTCCCTTCATGCGGGAAACCTGGTGGGATATAAAGGATATCGCCCGGCTCTAAAGTTTCATCAATGATCGGGTCAAAACCTTCGATTTGACGAAGTGCAGAAGCTTGAACGGTCTCTTTGTATTGGCCAATATCTTTTGCGCCGACTTTCCACTGGCGTTTACCTTGGCCTTGAATGATGAATACATCGTATTGATCAATATGGGGGCCTACGCCACCTTCTGGTGCTGAATAGCAGATCATTAGATCGTCAAATAACCAGTTTGGTAACGCTTGGAACGCTTCAGTCAGCTGATTGGCACCCTGATGCCAGTGGTTAGCCGCTTGAACGATCAATTGCCAATGTGTTTCAGTGAGTTCGCCAAACTTCTCTTCTGAGAATGGACCATGTTCTGCAGTCCATTGATTGTCGAGGTTAGAGACAAAGCGAGAATCCACTTCTTCTTCCATCGATAAACCAGCAAGTTCTTCCGGCGAAATTGGGTCGACGAAGTTTTGGAAGCCACCTTTCAAGATGGTTGGTTTTTTATGCCAGTAGTTTTCAAGAAATTCGGGCATAGAAAAGCTAAGTTGGTACATGTGAATCCTGTATGTTTTTATGCTAGATGCTAGATGC
>NZ_JBFRLX010000170.1:0-24565 GCF_041470165.1 Vibrio sp. 10N.286.46.A8 | reverse complement strand
ACCTTGGTGGTACTTGTGTAAACGTTGGTTGTGTTCCTAAAAAGGTTATGTGGCACGGTGCTCAAGTTGCTGAAGCAATCAACCTATATTCAAAAGACTACGGCTTCGACGTTGACGTAAAAGGCTTCAACTGGGGCAAACTGGTTGAAAACCGTCAAGCGTACATTGGTCGTATCCACCAATCTTACGATCGCGTTCTTGGTAATAACAAAATAAACGTAATCAAAGGCTTTGCTAAGTTTATTGATGAAAAAACCGTTGAAGTGAACGGTGAACACTACACTGCAGATCACATCCTGATCGCAGTAGGTGGTCGTCCAACCATTCCAAACATCCCTGGCGCAGAGCACGGTATCGACTCAAACGGTTTCTTCGACCTGATGGAGCAGCCTAAACGTGTTGCTGTAATCGGCGCAGGCTACATCGCAGTAGAAATCGCAGGCGTACTAAGTGCACTTGGCACAGAAACACACCTGTTCTGTCGTAAAGAGTCTCCACTACGTAGCTTCGATCCAATGATCGTAGAAACACTGGTTGAAGTAATGGAAGCGGAAGGTCCAACACTTCACACGCACTCAGTTCCTAAAGAAGTAGTGAAAGAAGCAGATGGCACACTGACTCTGCACCTAGAGAACGGCAACACTCAAAACGTTGACCACCTAATCTGGGCTATCGGCCGTCACCCAACCACTGACGCTATCAACCTAGCATCAACTGGCGTTGCAACTAACGACCGTGGCTACATCAAAGTAGACGAGTTCCAAGCAACCAACGTTCCTGGCATCTACTGTGTTGGCGACATCATGGAAGGCGGTATCGAGCTAACACCTGTTGCTGTTAAAGCCGGTCGTCAGCTTTCTGAGCGTCTATTCAACGGTCAAACCAACGCGAAGATGGACTACAAGCTAGTACCTACTGTTGTATTCAGCCACCCACCTATTGGCACTATTGGTCTAACGACTCAAGAAGCTGAAGAGCAATACGGCAAAGACAACATCAAGGTATACACGTCTGGTTTTACTGCAATGTACACAGCAGTCACTCAGCACCGTCAACCTTGTAAGATGAAGCTAGTATGTGCTGGCGAAGAAGAGACTGTAGTCGGCCTACACGGCATCGGTTTTACTGTTGATGAAATGATTCAAGGCTTCGGCGTTGCAATGAAAATGGGCGCAACCAAAGCAGATTTCGACTCTGTTGTGGCGATTCACCCAACGGGCAGCGAAGAATTCGTTACCATGCGATAAACCACTGTAAGTCAAAGAAATATTATACAAAAGCCGACCTATGTCGGCTTTTTTTGTTTTTTACCGTATGGTTGGGATGTTTATTAACCGAACAGCATTTTACATACTTAACTTGGAATCAAGATCAAACTACAATCGCGCGCTATAAAATTACACGCATAAAAAAAACAATTAGCTCTAATACATGAAGGATGTACGAGTAATGAAAAAAGTGAGTATTCTCGCAGCAGCGATTGCAGTGGCTTTAACAGGTTGTGGTAGCGACAGTTCTAATTCAGGTGTCACAACACCGACAGAACCATCAACAACAACCAACAAATTTATCGATGCCGCTGTTGAAGGTATCTACTACAGCACTAGCTCTGGTTCAAAGGGCATCACAAACAGCGAAGGCGAATTTACCGCTAAGTCTGACGATACGGTGACCTTCTTCATTGGTGGTGAAAATGGCTTGAAAGTAGGGGCAGCATCAAACCGTGATGTACTGACACCATTTGAAGCGGCGGGCAAATACGACCGAGCTCTAAATTTAGCAATTCTACTTCAGTCTTTAGATAACCAATTTGGTAGCGCTTCTGATGAAGTACTGACAATTCCAGATGCGTTGCGCGAACCTGATGCTGCGACGTTAGCGAAGATGAAAAACCTAAGTCTAGATGACCGTGATTCTGTTACAGACTTCCTAACAGCGATGGGAGTCACTTCAATTACTAATGAATCTGAAGCATTGGCTCATATGGAGAAAGCATTCGGAGAAAAATCAGGGACTGTTCGCGGCAGCGCTGATGCCAATCCATTTGTAGCGAAAAGTGGGCAATTCATTCGCTCAATCATGGTGAGACAGTATGATATTATCGATCCAAACAACCGCCCTAACGACAAAACAATGTTAGTTCACGCTGACAAAATGCTCCCTAAAGCTGTGTTTGAACATACACGTGGCACGCCTTACTTCACTTATCAAGATTCAGCCAATGGTCTTATTGCTGTAAGTGACAGCGACTCTTTATTGTCATACGCAGACGCTGAAGAGTATATCAACTGTGTATTGACAGGAAGTTCTGCAGGCTGCAATCAAACAGCTCACCCAGACTTCACTCTAAACGCTCCGTTTTCTTACCTTCTGCTTGATAAAAGCAAAGAAAATACCACACCTAAGCCAGGACGTTACGATGAGGTACCTTTCATTGAAGGGAATCAACAAATCCTCAACCACTACACGCCAAATAAACTGGAAGATGATCGAGATGAAGGCGATGCAGACCCTTCATACCAATATGAAACCCTTTCTGGTAGCTATGACCCAATTACAAAAATATACACACAAATTCGTTCAAAAACTGAGTTAAACGACCCATCAAACGAATCTAGTGGAAAGAATCGTATCGAAGAAAGTTTGAATTTCTACTATCACGTAGAAACACCTAGTGACGAAAGGTACGTAGACTTTACTGGCTCTTGGGATACCACTCAGATTTGCGCTGATGGACAAAATGCTGTCATGAGAATGGTATTTGATTCTGAGGGCGCTACCGTATCAGGGAAAGAGTGCAATGCAAACTCACCGGCAGATCTTGAAGACTCAGGCAAGAAGTATACCTATGAAGAGCTTGCTGCAATTGACTATTGGTGGTTTAACATTTCGGGACGTGAATCAAAAGCAACCCTGACAGATTTAAACTCAGTTGTGCGCTTCTGTGATGATACTGACAATGGTTATATTCCTGGTTCAGGAGATAAATGTCCTGTTGATGCAAAGGGTAATAATCAAGAATACATCATTAAATGGGAGTATCAGCCAGCAGGTACTAACTGGGACGAAGGATTGCTAACTCGCCGTAAAATGACTCCAGACGGATCAACAACAGGCCGTGTTAGCATCATGCAAAAGATCAACTAACCTTTGAGTTAATTTGATTACTTATTAATAAACCAGAAGCTGAGCTTCTGGTTTTTTCATTTTTAACACACATGAACCTTCAAACAACCATCAACGTAGATACAGAAACAAAGAACTATCGAGAACAACATGGAGTTTGTTATGAATCTACTCATTGAATCATTTGAAGGCGGGATCTACTTGGCTTACCAAATCATTGGCGAGCAAAAGCAGTTAATCAAAGACGACCACCAGCACCCAATGAAGTTTTTGAGTGTTAACCAAGCCCGCGACCACTTCAGTGATCAAGGCGTATCGTCAGCAATGCTGATACACAACAGTGCATACGACGAGATGTGCGGTGAGCATTGTGGTAACACCCAACCGTTCGAAATTGATTTGAAATGGAGTTAAATCAACTTCAAATCAATCGCAATAAAAATTGAAAGGCTTGCAGCGATGCAAGCCTTTCTTATGGGAGTAACTTTCCCTGTTCCGCATTGAAATCAGCGTAATGTTCGTTTCTGTCTACGTTTGATGTTTTGCTCTTTCACTACAAAGTCGAACAGCGGAGCAAACAGGTTAGCAAACAAGATCGCCAACATGATGCCCTCTGGATAAGCAGGGTTGAGCACTCGAATACCGACCGTCATCACACCGATCAGAATCCCGTAAGCCCACTTACTCTGATTAGTAAACGCGGCAGAAACTGGGTCGGTTGCCATAAAGAAAGTGCCAAAGGCAACACCGCCCAATACAAAGTGCCAGTAGAACGGCATAGTGAACATCGAGTTGGTATCAGAGCCAATCCAGTTCATCAAACTCGAAGTCACGACGAGACCGATAATCACACCGGCAACAATGCGCCAAGAGGCGATCTTCATGACAATCAGAATCAGACCCGTCAACATGATAAGCAATGAAGAAACCTCGCCCATCGAACCCGGAATATTACCGATAAAGGCGTCCATCCAAGTGATCGCCTCGCCAGTCATGTTATTGATGAGTGACGCGCTACCACCTTCATACCATTGGCTTAAAGGTGTTGCACCAGAATAACCATCGGCTGCCACCCATACTAAACCTCCCGACATGTTGGCAGGATAGGCGAAGTAGAGAAACGCGCGGCCTGCGAGTGCAGGGTTGAGGAAGTTTCGCCCTGTGCCACCAAACAGCTCTTTCGCGACAACGATACCAAAGGTAATACCTAGCGCAGCTTGCCATAACGGAATAGTCGGTGGAAGAATTAAGGCAAAGAGAACCGAGCTAACAAAAAATCCTTCGTTGACCTCATGCTTACGTACAACGGCAAACAGCACCTCCCAGAAACCACCGACGACGAAAACTGTCGCGTAAACGGGTAAGAAGTAGAGAGCCCCGAGCAGCATTTGACTTCCCCAGCTACTTACTATCAATGACTGTGCATCACCAAATGCCCATGACAAGCGCCAACTACTCTCAATAACCGAGGTGAGTTCGTTAAGTTGATAACTGGATGTAAGTGCCGAGACACTCTGGTGCCCGACGTTATACATGCCCCAGAACATGGCAGGGAAAGTCGCCAGCCACACCAGAATCATAATACGCTTGAGATCGATACTATCTCGAACGTGGGTCAAGCCTCGGTTTACATTACCGGGCGTGTAAAAGATAGTGGCAAACGCCTCATAGACTGGGTAAAGCTTTTCGTATTTACCTCCGGCTTCAAAACGCGGGGCTACGTCTTCTAATCGTTTCTTCAAACTCATAATCTCAATCACCTTATTGCTTGAGTTATGGTTTTCTACGCACCAACTGCTCTATTTGAACAATTTTTAGCTATTTTTAATCAAATTTGTATTGAAAATCCGAGTATCCGGAAATCGACCTGATATTGAAAAGAAAGGCGTATAAACAACAAAGCCCCAACAATGGCTGAGGCTTATCTGGTCTTACGCACGTCTTCGTTATTTCACACACATCACATTAAGTAGTGAGGAGCCTTTAAGCTGGTTTACGTTACCGTTAGTAAACAGGCCTTTTTTGTCTGCGCCCCAATAAGGCAGGTGCATTGGCCAATTCTGATTTTCCATGACCTTCGACCCTAAGAGACTTTGCCACTGCTTTTCACTCAACAGCGTCATATTAATCTTATCACATACTAATTCGGCACTGTCGTAATCGAGTCGGCTCCAAGGTTTACCTTGCTCCATATAAAACTGTTGTTCATCACCTAAAAGATAAGGAATCGCATATTTACTACCCGCAACACTCGCTGTCATGCGTATTTCAATGTTCAGATCATTGTCTGAATTTGCACCATGACTAGGGAAAGCTTGAATGGCAGCAGCACTCGCGACTGCAGCTTTTTGAGCAGCTGCTATCGGCTTCGGCGCTGGTTTCGCTGCTACTTTAGCCTTAACTGGGGCTTGATGCTTAACCGTTTTTGGCTCTGCCGTTTTTGACTTCATTGCTTTGGTCACGACCGGTTGTGAAGAAGAGGTCTTCGATTTATCAACCATACGAATAAAGGCTTCGCCATACCCAGAAACCTTACGTACCTGAGCTAAGTCTTTTCTCGCATCAGAGAAAGTAGAATAAGGACCAATTAGGCAGCGATAGTCTCCACCTTCGGGCTTCATCCATACGTTAGTTGAAATCTTCTCATACAATGGCTTTGCTTTGCTCAGTGACAAAGGCTTATTCAACAAACCACATTGAACCCAAAACAGCTCATTATCTGAATGATGTTTAGGCGCTTTATTGCCCCAAACGCCTTTACCAATCGGACATGATTGTTCTAGCTGTGGTAACTGATTGGTGCTTGCCTGAGTCGCATCGCATAGAACCGATTCGGCATTAACTTGGCTTGATACCAACAGGGATGCAGCAATAAGCCCCATACGATAATTTCTAACCACAGCACGACATACAACATTCATTGTCAACTTCATAACCACCACTTAAACCCTCTAGGGGTTAATTATTACCGAACAAATGTCGATAAAACATGAATTCCATTTTAAGTACTATTGACTCTATCAATGGTACTAAGTTCCAAATTCATTAAGCAAAAAAAGAGCCGTAATTGCTTACGACTCTTAGTTTAGTGATTTTTTTTACTAAAAATCAAACTGAACTATCACCCTTTATAGATTTTCGGGTTAAACACGTCACGTAACCAGTCGCCTAGTAGGTTGATAACTAGAACCAATGTCACCAAAAGCACACCTGGGAATGCAGTGATCCACCATGCTCCTGAGAAGATGTAGTTAAAACCAGTACTAATCAGAGCACCCAGTGAGGGTTGGTCGACTGGAAGGCCTAAACCTAGGAAAGAAAGTGCCGCTTCTGACATGATGGCATTTGCCACCTGTACTGTAGAGATAACCAAAATCGGTGATAAACAGTTAGGCAGAATATGACGGAACATGATACGAGGTGCTCTAAAGCCCATCACACGTGCCGCTTCTACGTACTCTTTCTTCTTCTCTGCTAATACTGATGCACGAATAGTACGCGCATACTGCGGCCATTCTGCGATACCAATGATCACCACCAGCATCACCACAGCGTATTGTGCATAGAAGTCACTACCGAAACTTGCCTTAAAGATGGCCGAGACAATGATCGCAACCATCATGGTTGAGAACGAAAGCTGAACATCAGCGAAGCGCATCAAGAAGCTATCAATACGGCCACCGAAGTAACCTGCAGACAAGCCAATGATGATACCAAGCGTCAGTTGTAGACCTACCGCTAAGAAACCAATGGTCAGTGATAAACGAGAACCGTAAAGCATAGTCGATAAAATATCACGGCCTTGCTCATCCGTTCCTAGCAAGAAGCGTTCTTCGCCGTCTTCCATCCATGATGGTGGCAGCTCTGAGTCCATGATATCAATCGATGTCACGTCGTACGGGTCTGTTGGCGCTAGGATAGGTGCAGCTAGAGCCATCACTAAGAAGATTGAGAAAATGGCGAAACTCACCATTGCCACTTTGTCGCGTAAGAAGTAATACACAATGTCAGATTGCTTAAAACGTTCCCAGCGAGACGGCACTGTCGATGTCTGTTCCATGATTATGCTCCTTTCCCTGTGATGTTAACGGTTGGGTTGATAACACCGTAAAGCAAATCAACAATCGTGTTAGTCACTACGAAAATAAGACCAACAAAAATAACGTATGCAGTAATCAGTGGTGTATCTACACGGTTGATTGCTTCTAAAAATAAGAAGCCTGTACCTGGCCACTGGAAAACCGTTTCCGTAAGAATGGTGTAAGCCACCATAGTACCAATCTGAACACCACCAACGGTAAGTACCGGTAGCATGGTGTTTTTCAATGCATGTTGGTAATAGATTTTGTTTAGAGCTAGGCCTTTCGCTTTACCAAACTTAATGTATTCAGAACTTAGAACTTCTAACATTTCAGAACGAACTAGACGAATAAACAGCGGCAGCATAATAGATGCCAGAGCAATACTCGGAAGTACTAAGTGTGCAAGGCCATCTAGCGTTAAGAAGCCAGACTCCCAACCAAACCAGTTGGCCGTATCACCACGTCCAAATGACGGCAGCCAACCGAGCTCGATAGAGAACACATACATCAGCATGATTGCAGTTAAGAAAACAGGAACCGAGATACCGACACTACTGCCTGCCATAATCAATTTGGTAAAAAAGCTTTTTGGGTGAATAGCAGAGTAAACGCCGAGTGGGATCGACATACAAACAATAATTAAAGAAGCACCAAATACCAGCTCCAGAGTTGCTACTAGTTTATCTAGAATTACATCAACTGCAGGTCGCTTAAAGAAGTATGAAGTACCAAGATCACCCTGTAGAGCTGCGCCTACAAAGCGAGAGTATTTTGTAACGAAGGGATCATTTAAGCCGAGTTCATCGCGTAGCGCTTGACGCTCCGCCTCTGAAACAGATTGACCGACTAACTCACGTAACGGGTCGCCCAGGTTATCCTGAATGGCAAACGCCACCAAACTGATCACAAACATCACTATCAGTGCCTGAAACAGGCGCTTGACCAGAAACGTAACCATTCCTTGCCCCTTATCTATCCATGACTATCTAATCGAAATCCGCGACTAGACAACAAAAAAATTCAGTCTTAAAAAAGGTATTTAGCCAGACTGAAGGAAGACCAAATACCGAAACTTAAATCTATATCTTAATAACATTGAGAGCCTGAAAGCTTCAGGCTCTCGATTCTAGCAAGCTAGATTATTTTACAACTAGGTCGCCGAAGTAAGGCATAACCATTGGGTTTACTACGTCTGCTGCACCTACGTTAGATTTCGCGCCCCACGCTTCACTCTGCCAGTGTAGAGGAACGAAGACTGCATCGTTGTAAAGTGTTGCTTCAACACCTTTCAGCATCTTAGAACGCTTAACTGGGTCAGTTTCAGTGTTAGAAGCTTCTACAATCGCATCCATTTCTGGGTTTGAGTAGCCAGAACAGTTGTATTGACCACGGCCAGTCTCTTCGTTGCGAGTCATTGTTAAGAACTCGTTGAAGTTAGCTGAATCTTCAGTATCTGAGTGCCAGCCGATCATCATCATGTCTGCTGAACATAGGTCAAATTCTGGCCAGTACTGTGCTTTAGGCATTGTCTTAAGATCAACTTTGATACCAATCTTAGACAGCATTGCCGCAGACGCTTGCGCAACTTTCGCATCGTTCACGTAACGGTTGTTAGGCGCTGCCATAGTTAGTGTAAAGCCGTCTTCGTAGCCCGCTTCTTTCATCAGCTCTTTCGCTTTTTTCAGATCGTAACGAGGAACTAGATCTTCGTTGTGACCCGCGTAGCCTGTTGGGCTCTGCTGACCAGCAGCTGTCGCGAAACCTTTCATGATTTTCTTAACAATACCTTCATTGTTAATCGCATGAACGATTGCTTGACGAACGCGCACATCTTTCAGTGCTTCGTTGCTGTTTTGGTTCATTTGGAACGTAATGATACGAGTACCAGGTAGCGTTACTAGATCGATGTTCTTAGCTTTTTTAACACGCTTGTGATCGTTTGGCGCAACAGGGTGAATCATATCAACGTCGCCAGAAAGAAGTGCTGCTACACGCGTTGCATCTTCTTTGATTGGCACAAGTGTTAGCTTGTCTACGTTACCTTCAGTTTCTGTGTCCCAGTAATCGTTGAAACGCTCGAACGTTACTTTAACGCCTTGCTCACGCTGCGTTACGATAAATGGACCAGTACCAGAAACGTTAGTCGAAGCAAACGAGTTACCGTGCTTAACTAGCTCAGATTTGTCATTACCTTCCGCTGTTTGACCAGAGTAGAACTTGCTGTCCATTGGGAAGATGTAGGTTGCTGTTTGTAGTACTAGTGGGTAAGCCGCTTTTGATACTAGCTCAACTGTGTAGTCATCCACTTTTACCATTTTTTCGTATGGCGTGAAGATAGACTTAAAGTCTGGAGAAGCTTGTAGACGTTCAAAAGTCCACACAACATCATCAGCAGTCAGTTCGTTACCAGAGTGGAATTTCACGCCTTTACGTAAGTTAAAGCGGAAAGTAGTTTCATCAACACGCTCCCAGCTAGATGCTAGGCGGCCTTCAAAATCCATCTCTTGAGTGAAACGTACTAGAGGGTCAAACACCATGTGAGACATTTGCAGTGTGCCACCAGACAGCTGCTCGTGCGGGTCAAGTGATACCGGGTCAGCTGCGTAGCCAACGGTAATATCTGCTGCTGCTGCACTAAAGCTTAGGCCAGCTGCCATTAAAGCTACTGCTAATTTGCTTTTCATGGTTTTCATTGCATAACTCCTTCATGCGGGAATCCAGATCCCTAGTTGTTGTATTTGCGTCTGTTTATTGTTTTTAGCAAGCTAAACTCCAGCCTGCTGATTTTTATACCGCGGCTTGTGCCACTGCTTTTTCTTCTCTTAAACCTGTAAATTCAGGCATTAAAGAAATTAGGTGTTTGCTGTATTCATGCTGAGGCGATTGGAATAGCTGCTCAGTTGGCGCTACTTCCAATAGTTCTCCCATTTGCATCACACCAACACGATCACACATTTGGCGAATAACCGGTAAATCGTGACTGATGAACAGCATGGTTAGGTTGAGCTCGTCTTGTAAATCTTTTAATAGGTTAAGGATCTGAGCCTGAACCGACACATCCAGCGCCGAGGTAGGTTCATCACAAATCAAAAGACGTGGACGAGTTGCCAAGGCGCGAGCGATAGAAATACGCTGACGTTGGCCACCTGAGAATTCGTGTGGGTATTTAACCCCAGCCATCTTGCCTAAACCAACGTGCTCTAGCAGGTCGTTAACGATCTGACGAGTTTCATTCTCGTTACGCGTAAGTTTATGGAATCGGATCGGCTCAGCAATGATGTCGAATATCTTCATTCGAGGGTTCATTGATGTATAAGGGTTTTGGAAAACCATCTGCATTTGACGACGCATTGGACGACGTTCTTTTTCAGATTTAAGTCCCGTAAGATCAACGCCTTCAAACGTTACCTTGCCTGAGTTAGGTGCGTACAAACCAGCAATCACACGAGCAATCGTTGATTTACCCGAACCAGATTCACCAACAAGACCAAAAGTTTCACCTTCATGTACTTCAAAGCTCACGTTATTTGACGCCTGAACGTACTCACGACGACTCTCAAAGAAAGAATCCTTGGTAGTAAAGCGTAAGTTTACATTTTCAACATTCAACAGTGGACCAGTGTAATCACGGTGATCTTGGCTTTGACCCAACCAATGGTTTTTCACATCAAGTGGTTCCATCTCATGTGCTTCTTCGATGTAGCTCACAAGAGGGAAACGATCAAGTTTACGATCTGAACGCGGAACCGCGGAGATAAGACTGTGCGTGTAAGGGTGTTCAGGAGTACCAAGGACTTTCGCCGTCGGACCAAACTCAACCAAATCACCACGATACATAACGGCTACGCGATCGGTAACATTAGATACCACACCCATATCGTGTGTGACCAACATACAACCTACATTCTTCTTAATACATAGGTCGCGAATCAAACCCAAGATCTGATCTTGAATAGAAACATCCAGTGCGGTTGTTGGTTCATCGGCGATGATTAGGTCAGGTTCACCTGCCAGTGCGATCGCGATAACAACACGCTGACGCATACCGCCAGAGAATTGGTGTGGGTACTGCTTTAAACGGTTTTCTGGTTGCGGAATACCAACTTGGTTCATCAAATCTAATGAGCGCTGGTAGGCTTCTTGATCCGAAACCTTCATGTTGGCATGAATCGTCTCTTTTAACTGCTGTTCTACTGTGAATAGAGGGTTAAGAGAAGTCATTGGATCTTGGAAGATAAAACCAATCTTTGAGCCGCGAACAGAACGCATCTGTTCAGGAGATAAGCCTGAAACTTTTTCACCGTCCAGAAATACCTCGCCGCTAGCAATGCGACCAGGAGGGCTCAGCAAATCGATCACAGCATTACCTACTGTTGATTTGCCTGCACCAGACTCGCCTACAACGCCAACAATTTCACCACGTTCAATGTTGAACGAAAGTGATTTCACTGCGGCGTGAACTCCATGACGAGATGGGTATTCGATACGAAGATTTTTTACTTCTAAAAGTGACATTACCAGACCTCTACTGCTTTGGCAGCTTTCTGCCCTGTCTGCAAAATTGAATCCATTCTTACCAGAATATTGTTCTGATATTTTATACGGTTGACAATTTGGCAAATAATTCACAGAAAAGCAACAAAAATAGGATAAAAAGTCGACATTAAACGCTTAGCAAGTAAAAATGCCACATAAGTATTCACTCGAAGAGCATATAGTAATGAAAATCAGCATTATATTTCCAATAATAAATACTCACAAACCCCTTACTACTGCGTACTTGTAGAGTTAAACATATCATTCAAAGCACATATCCCCACCAGTCACCAAGATCAAATAATTATTCCAAAAAACAATTAACACTATAGAAACAAACGCTAACTTTACCAATTTAAGCAAACAAAACAACCAGACAAAACCAACCTAGCCACACATTCAACCATATGAATTATTTTGATAAATACAAACAAGAAAAACGAAAGACTCAATAAATCAAAGGATTTTTTAAACAACAAGATTCGAAGAAATCTGTCAAATACAGGCCTTAGAGAACATATTTAACGTCAAATTTCACTTTTCATAAAAATCCTTAGACCAAACCTATTAATTTGTCGAATGATTGGTGGTTAGTTTTATATAAAATTAGATATCGATCTGCACATTTGATAAAGCAAATCGCTCCGTATAAGCACCATAATGAAGATAAAGGGTAAGAGCCTGCCTTGTTATATGGAGGGGGAGATTTACGGAGGTGACATCAGGCAAGATGTCGAAGCGGTTGAAGTCCCAGCATTCAAAATTGAGGATTACTGAAACGAGAGATGTAAAAAAGCCCCGTCATTTCTGACACAGACGTCTAGTTGAGGCTTCTTAAGATGTTCAGTGAAGAGACATCCCTTGAACATCAGGTGAACCCCACTTGGGTTCCAATCTAGTGATCTACAGATGAAAAAAACTCATCATTTCTGATGAGCTTTCTTAAAGGCGGTCAGTAAAGAGACATTCTTTGAACATCAGGCGAACCCCCACTCTGTTCAAGTTATCTAAATTTCAGATGCAAAAAAGCCCTAGTCTTTCGACTAGGGCTTCTTAAGGTGGTCGGTGAAGAGGGATTCGAACCCCCGACCCTCTGGTCCCAAACCAGATGCGCTACCAAGCTGCGCTATTCACCGAGACGTTTCGTTTGATTTCTCAAACAGGGAACTTCAATGAAGTTACCAAAATTAATGGGGTGGCTAACGAGATTCGAACTCGCGACCACCGGAATCACAATCCAGGGCTCTACCAACTGAGCTATAGCCACCACTAATCTTTTATATAACCGCTTAAAAAGCGATTATTGAAATAGTGGTCGGTGAAGAGGGATTCGAACCCCCGACCCTCTGGTCCCAAACCAGATGCGCTACCAAGCTGCGCTATTCACCGACTAATTTTGTATCGACTCTTGGGAATAATGAATCAACACTGGAAGCCGAAGCTACCGATATTTTGTAAAGAAAGAATGGGGTGGCTAACGAGATTCGAACTCGCGACCACCGGAATCACAATCCAGGGCTCTACCAACTGAGCTATAGCCACCATTATTTCTTTTTGCCAATTCTCACTTACCTAAGTAAGAGACCGGATGGCGCGCCTGAAAGGATTCGAACCTTCGGCCTTTGGCTCCGGAGGCCAACGCTCTATCCAGCTGAGCTACAGGCGCATGCCCTGTCGGCGGAGTGGAATAATACGTATATCACCTTATGCCGTCTAGTACTTTTTTAACTTTTTTTTCTGTTTGGTCTCTTTTTCGACAGTTAATATGTGATAAACCCCTTATTTGAGTACTACAACCCACCGCAGCTTATAAGTTGTTGTTTATTGCAACAACTTATCGGGATATAATCACCCATTATTTACATTGGTTTAACAGTTGCTCTTTGCTGATAAAGCCAAAACACCCTTCCAACACTATAAATTGGTAAGCATGTACTTACCTTGGGAATGTAAAGTGAGTTTAATGGATATGTCTCGTCGAATTTTAAGCGTTGTCATCGCAGTTTTAACCTTTTCAACTGGCGCTATGGCTTCAGGCCTAAGCGAAGCAGAGCAAGATGCTATTGCTGAACGCATCAAACCAGTTGGCCAAGTTTACCTAGTCGGCAGCGAGCCAGTAGCCGCAGAACCAACAGGCCCTCGTGATGGCGCAACAGTTTACGGTACCTTTTGTATCGCTTGTCACGCATCTGGCGTAAGTGGCGCACCTAAAACAGGTGATGCTGGTGACTGGGGTCCTCGTATTGCCCAAGGTCGCGATATCCTAGCTGACCACGCAATCAACGGCTTCAATGCTATGCCAGCGAAAGGTTCATGTATGGACTGTTCAGACGACGAAATCAAAGATGCTATCGAGCACATGATTGCCGGTCTGTAATTTACCGATCTGTAATTAAAAATACCAAATTCAAAAAAGGTGACCTCATGGTCACCTTTTTATTGGTCTCGATTTAGAGCCAAACATCACTTCTTATTGAACATCGCACGAATGTTGGCAATGTGTGCCTGTCCTTTCTCCATTCGTTCTTCTGCGGATTGAGGCTTCTTCACGCTTTCCCACTCCACATCTTCATGCGGCAGTTCATCAAGGAATCGGCTTTGTGTTGGCTTTATCAATTCGCCATACTGACGACGTTCACGACATTTAGTGAAGGTCAGCTCTTTCTGCGCGCGAGTAATCCCTACATACATAAGACGACGTTCTTCTTCTACGTTACCTTCATCGACACTGGTTTGGTGTGGCAAGATACCCTCTTCGGCTCCCATCAGGAACACATACGGAAACTCTAGGCCTTTCGATGCGTGCAATGTCATTAATTGAACTTGGTCTGCATCGTCATCATCTTCACCACGCTCCATCATGTCACGTAGCGTTAAACGTTGAACCACTTCTCGTAGGGTCTTCTCTTCTTTGTCGTAGTTGTCACCCTCAAGGTCAGCAACGATCCAACTATAAAGATCAGAAACGTTCTTCATTCTCATCTCTGCAGCCTTCGGGCTTGCCGAGGTTTCGTACAACCAATCTTCATAGTTAATATCACGAACCAAAGAGCGAACAGCCTCAACGGTATTGCCACGTTCAGCATTATCAGAAATACGAACAATCCAATCGCTGAAACGGCGCAGGTTTTCTAAACCACGACCAGTCAAAGTTTGCTCTAAACCCATCTCAAAGCTCGCTTCAAACAAGCTCTTGCCACGCATGTTGGCGTAGCTGCCTAACTTCTCAAGCGTCACCGGGCCAATCTCACGACGTGGTGTGTTTACAATACGTAGAAACGCGTTGTCATCATCAGGGTTCACCAACACGCGGAGGTAAGCCATGATGTCTTTAATCTCAGCTCTAGCGAAGAAAGACGTACCGCCAGAAATTTTGTAAGGCACACGGTTCTGCATCAACGCTTTTTCAATCAAGCGAGATTGGTGGTTACCACGGTACAGCACTGCGTAATCTTTATACTCTGTGCGATTCAAAAACTTGTGAGCGATGATCTCACCTGTAATACGCTCTGCTTCATGCTCTTCATTCTTAGCATTCAATACCTTGAGCTTTTCACCGTCCGGGATCTCAGAGAACAGTGACTTTTCATAAACGTGTGGGTTATTAGCGATCAAGATATTCGCTGCACGCAAAATTCGACTCGTTGAGCGGTAGTTCTGCTCTAGTTTGATCAAGCGTAAGTTCGGGTAATCCTCACCTAACAGCACCAAGTTTTGCGGTTTTGCACCACGCCAAGAGTAAATAGATTGGTCATCGTCACCTACGACCGTCAAACGACCACGCTCTCCCACAAGCAGACGCACCAATTCATACTGGCTGGTGTTGGTATCTTGATACTCATCGACAAGTAAATAGCGAATACGAGACTGCCAGCGCTCGCGCACTTCTTGATTGGTTTTCAGAAGTAATACTGGCATCGCAATCAGATCATCAAAATCGAGCGCATTGTATGCCTTCATCTGTTTCTGGTACATCTCAAAACAGAATGCAAACAACTGCTCTTGTTCGCCTTGAGCTCGAGCTTTCGCCTGATCTGGCGTCAGCATGTCATTCTTCCAATTCGAAATGGTGCTCATTAAAGCACGCAGCAGATCCTTATCACCATCGATCTGTCTCTCTGTTAGCTCTTTTAATAGCGCCAACTGGTCTTGGTCATCAAATAGAGAGAAGCCCGCTTTCAGACCCAGCGCTTTGTATTCACGACGAATGATAGTTAAGCCCATGGTATGAAAAGTCGAAACGATCAGGCCTTTCGATTCACCTTTACCCAGAGTTTGCCCCACACGTTCTTTCATCTCGCGTGCCGCTTTATTGGTAAAAGTTACCGCTGCAATATTGCGTGCCTTGTAACCACACTCTTGAACCAAGTAAGCAATCTTATTCGTGATAACACGTGTTTTACCCGATCCAGCGCCTGCTAATACTAAACAGGGGCCCGAAACATATTTCACGGCTTCATCTTGTCTTGGGTTCAGTTTCATTTGGTTCTCAATTTGGTCTATCGGGGCGAATTCAATTGCGCGCCTATAATAATGCTGCAACACCTCGAATGCTACGCTCTCTTATGCAAGAATTTTATATCACATATGAAAAACTATGTTGCACTTATGTATGGGTCTTAGGCTATAATGAATGAACGTTCATTCATTAGTGAGTATATTATCACTGTCTGGTTTTTATTCTATGATAGATAAAAGACAACAAATTATAGATGCCGCCGAAAAACTGATTGCTGAATCAGGCTTTCACGGACTTTCTATGCATAAACTAGCTAAAGAAGCAGGAGTTGCGGCTGGAACTATTTATCGCTACTTCTCAGACAAAGAAGAACTATTACAACAAGTTCGCTTAGCTGTCACTCAACGAAATGCTGGTTTAATTCAGCAAGGCGTTGAAGATTCGATGAGTCTAAAAGAACGATTTAGAAAAATGTGGCTCAACATTTTCGAGCTCTCGGGATCAAACATCTGCAATTTAAAGAATAGAGCTCAATACGACTCTTTACCTTGTATTCGCAGCCATGAGACCAAAGAGATTGAACGAAAAATGTTCCACAAAATAGATCAACTCTTTACTGAAGGTAGAGAGCAAGGGGTGTTTAAGCCCCTAGAAAACCCTGTTTTAGCAGCACTTAGCTTAGAAGTCAGTGTCACGCTGGCCCGTAAGCAATCTCTTGGATATTACCAACTTGATAAAAAAGCCATTGAAGCGGCGATTGAAGCAAGTTGGGATGCGATTATTACACACTAATTTGGAGTTCTAACTAGAATGAAAAAGTGGACTTTCTTCATGTTACTCATCGCTGTACTACTTTTCGGCAGCGTTATTGGGTTTAACATGTTTAAACAACAAAAAATTGCTGAGTTTATGGCTAACCGACCTGAGCCAGAGTTTCCAGTAACGGTAACAGAAGTTCAACCTATCGACTGGGTTCCAGTAATCGAAGCTATCGGCTTCATCGAACCTAACCAAGGTGTAACACTAGCGAACGAAACCAGCGGTGTTATTGACCAAATCTCTTTTGGTTCTGGTACTGATGTTAAAAATGACCAACTTCTTGTTCGTCTTGATTCTGGCGTAGAAAAGGCAAATCTAAAGAGCTCTGAAGCTCGCCTGCCTGCGGCAAAAGCAAAATACAAACGCTACCAAGGTCTTTTTAAGAAAGGTTCTATTTCTAAAGAAGCATACGATGAAGCAGAAGCAAACTTCTACTCTCTATCTGCTGATATTGAAAGCCTAAAAGCATCTATCGAACGTCGTGAAATTCGTGCTCCTTTCGATGGAAAAGTGGGTATTCGTAACGTTTACCTAGGTCAATACCTGCAATCAGGTACGGATATAGTTCGCTTAGAAGATACCAGTGTCATGCGCCTGCGCTTCACGGTTTCTCAAACTGATATCTCTCGCATCCATGTGGGTCAAGCTATCGACATCTTTGTTGATGCCTACCCAGAGAAGCCATTTGAAGGTTCTATCAGTGCCATCGAACCAGCAGTAAGCATCCAAAGTGGTCTTATCCAAGTTCAAGCAGATATTCCAAACAATGATGGCAAGCTTCGTAGCGGTATGTTCGCTCGTGCTAACATCATTCTGCCTAAGCTAGAGAACCAAGTTACTCTTCCTCAAACAGCGATTACTTTCACTCTATATGGTGACAATGTTTACATCTTAACTGAAGAAGACGGAGTTCAGCGTGTTGCTCAACATGTTGTAAAAGTAGGTGAGCGTACGGCTGATATTGCACACATCCTTGAGGGTGTTAAAGCTGGCGATACGGTTGTAACTTCTGGCCAAGTACGCCTAAGTAACGGCGCCAAAGTTAAAGTTGTTGAAAGTGATGCAATCACTCCACCATCTGAAACACCTAAGCTGTAACTGGAGGCACAATGCGCTTTACTGATGTTTTTATTAAACGTCCAGTTCTAGCGGTATCCATCAGCTTTTTGATTGCTCTGCTTGGCTTACAAGCAATCTTCAAAATGCAGGTGCGTGAATACCCTGAAATGACGAATACCGTGGTGACAGTCTCAACTGGTTACTATGGTGCAAGTGCCGATCTTATCCAAGGCTTTATCACCCAGCCCCTCGAACAGGCTGTGGCTCAAGCGGATAATATCGATTATATGACATCTTCTTCTGTACTAGGTAAATCTACGATTACCGTGAACATGAAGTTGAACACCGACCCGAATGCGGCATTGTCTGACATACTGGCCAAGACAAACTCGGTACGTTCTCAGCTACCTAAAGAGGCTGAAGATCCAACCGTAACCATGTCGACCGGTTCAACAACCGCTGTACTCTATATTGGTTTTACCAGTGACGAATTGGTATCGAGCCAAATTACCGACTATCTAGAGCGTGTAATCAACCCGCAGCTATTTACGGTTAATGGTGTATCTAAAGTTGACCTATATGGTGGTATGAAATACGCACTACGCGTATGGCTAGACCCATCAAAAATGGCGGCGATTGGTCTGACTGCATCTGATGTAATGACGGTACTGAACGCTAACAACTACCAATCAGCTACGGGTCAAGCGACCGGTGAGTTCGTGCTTTACAACGGCAGTGCCGATACTCAGGTATCAAACACTGAAGAACTAGAGAATCTAGTAGTGAAAAGCGGAGAAGGTGAGATCATTCGCCTATCCGATATCGCGAAAGTTTCTCTTGAGAAAAGTCACGATGTTTACCGAGCAAGTGCTAACGGCCAAGAGGCGGTTGTAGCCGCGATCAATGCGGCGCCAAGTGCGAACCCAATCAACATCGCAGCTGATGTACTGGAACTTCTTCCTCAACTAGAGAAGAACCTACCAAGCAACATCTCAATGAACGTCATGTACGATTCAACCATTGCGATTAACGAGTCAATTCAAGAAGTTATTAAGACTATCCTTGAAGCGGCATTAATCGTATTGATCGTGATTACTTTATTCTTAGGTTCATTCCGAGCGGTACTGATCCCTATTATTACTATCCCACTGTCTTTGATTGGTGTGGCAATGGTAATGCAGGCAATGGGTTTCTCTTGGAATCTAATGACACTACTGGCAATGGTACTTGCCATCGGTCTAGTGGTAGATGATGCGATCGTAGTACTTGAAAACGTCGACAGGCATATCAAGCTCGGCGAGTCCCCTTTCCGTGCAGCGATTATCGGTACCCGCGAAATTGCGGTGCCTGTTATCGCAATGACGTTAACGCTAGGTGCGGTATATGCTCCAATTGCGATGATGGGTGGTATTACAGGCTCGCTATTTAAAGAGTTTGCATTAACCCTAGCTGGTTCGGTTTTCGTATCAGGCATTGTGGCACTAACGCTCTCGCCAATGATGTGTTCAAAAATGCTGAAAGCTCACGCTGAACCAAGCAAGTTTGAGCAGAAAGTTCATAGCGTGCTAGATGGCATGACTAACCGTTACGAGCGTATGCTTGGTGCGGTAATGCAACATCGTCCAGTATTTATTGGTTTTGCTATCATCGTATTTGCAAGTTTACCGTTGTTGTTCAAATTCATCCCTAGTGAGCTAGCACCTTCAGAAGATAAAGGTGTGATCATGTTGATGGGTACAGCACCGTCGAATGCAAACTTAGACTTCATGCAAAATACCATGAACGACGTAAACCAGATTCTGTCTGATCAGCCAGAAGTTGCTTACGCACAGGTATTTACAGGTGTGCCAAATGCAAACCAAGCATTTGGTATCGCGTCTATGGTTCCTTGGAGCGAACGTGAAGCAAGCCAATCAGACGTAGCAAACCGCGTTGGTAATTTGGTAAAAGATGTTCCAGGAATGGCGGTAACTGCATTCCAAATGCCAGAACTACCAGGTGCTGGTTCAGGCCTTCCAATTCAGTTTGTCATAACAACGCCAAACAGTTTTGAAAGCTTGTTCCAAATTACCACAGACATTCTGGCTGATGTATCTTCAAACCCGTTGTTCGTATATTCAGATCTCGACCTGAATTACGACTCAGCAACCATGAAGATCAACATCGACAAAGATAAAGCAGGCGCATACGGTGTGACCATGCAAGATATCGGTATCACGCTCGGTACCATGATGTCAGATGGCTACGTAAACCGTATAGACTTGAATGGCCGTTCTTACGAGGTAATTCCTCAAGTTGAACGTAAATTCCGTTTGAATCCAGAGTCAATGAACAACTACTACGTACGTGCTGCAGACGGCAACGCTGTACCACTAGGCAGTTTGATTACGATTGATGTTGTGGCAGAGCCTCGCTCTCTTCCTCACTTCAACCAATTGAACTCGGCTACGATTGGTGCGGTACCGGCTCCAGGCGCTGCAATGGGTGATGCAATTGCGTGGTTTGAAGACACGGCAGCGAATAAGCTTCCAAGTGGCTACAACCATGACTACATGGGTGAAGCACGCCAATACGTAACAGAAGGTAGCGCACTTTACGCGACCTTTGGTTTAGCTCTGGCAATTATCTTCTTGGTATTGGCGATTCAGTTTGAATCACTGAAAGACCCACTAGTTATCATGGTATCTGTACCACTGGCGATCTGTGGTGCCCTAATAGCTCTGGCTTGGGGGGCGGCAACGATGAACATCTACTCGCAAGTTGGTTTGATCACCTTAGTCGGCCTGATTACCAAGCACGGTATCTTGATTTGTGAGGTAGCGAAAGAAGAGCAGCTGCACAATCAAAAAACTCGTATTGAAGCGGTAATGGAAGCAGCGAAGGTTCGTCTTCGTCCAATCCTGATGACAACGGCTGCGATGATCGCGGGTCTAATCCCACTGATGTACGCAAGTGGTGCGGGTGCGGCTCAGCGTTTCAGTATTGGTATCGTAATCGTTGCTGGTTTAGCAATTGGTACTCTCTTCACGCTATTTGTACTGCCAGTGATTTACAGCTACTTAGCTGAAAAACACAAACCTCTACCTGTATTTGTTGAAGACAAAGACCTAGAAAAACTAGCTCGCGTCGATGAAGCAAAAGCAGCGCACAGAGAATTAGCTGATAATAAGTAATCACTAAGTCGTAATAACAATAAAAAGGCTACTTCGGTGGCCTTTTTTTGTACGCCATAGGCGACATCTCAAGTGTGATTAAATAGAATAGTGGTAAATATTCAGGAGTTTTAATTGATATGTTTGATCCAAAAAAACTAGAGCAGATTGCTAAGCAGATCCACGATTCTATGCCTCAACCAGTAAAAGAGCTTGGTTCAGATGTAGATCAAAAAGTTCGCCAGGTTATCCAAGGCCAACTGAACAAGCTAGACGTTGTAAGCCGTGAAGAGTTTGATGTTCAAACACAAGTACTACTGCGCACTCGCCAAAAGCTGACTGAAATGGAACAAAAGCTAGCGGACTTAGAAGCAAAGATTGCCGACAAGTAAGCGTAAAGAAAGAAAACGGAAAGGGTTGGTGTGAAAACACCAACCCTTTTGTATTTCTGAAGCTCAGTTAAGAACTGAAAGTCGACGAATACCTATCAACCAATGTTAATTTGATTGATTTTTAAGACTTTGTTACTAAAAGCAAAAAGGCTTGGTCAACGGCGACCAAGCCTTTTTATTAGATGCTGTGTTGCTTATTTATAACTCCAACCTGTAAGGAGCTAGTGATACTGCTTTGCTTTTTCTACAAATTTATCAGTATCTAAGCGACTAATTAACCGCCTACAGCGATACGCTTCATGTCGCTCATGTAGCTGCGTAGCTCTTCACCAATGTACTCGACAGGGTGGTTACGGATAGTTTCGTTTACTTCAATTAGCTTAGCGTTATCAACTTGGTTAGATGTTTCACCTAGACCACGGCCGATTACGTCTGTTGCTACTGAAGGCATGAACTTCTCACGTAGTAGCGGTGTTGCTACGTTAGCGAATAGGTAGTTACCGTACTCAGCAGTATCAGAGATTACAACGTTCATTTCGTAAAGACGCTTACGAGCAACTGTGTTTGCGATTAGTGGAAGCTCATGTAGAGATTCGTAGTAAGCCGACTCATCGATGATACCAGATGCAGTCATAGCTTCGAATGCTAGCTCAACACCAGCACGAACCATAGCAACCATTAGGATACCGTTGTCGAAGTACTCTTGCTCTGAGATTTCTACGTCAGAAGCTGGGTAGTTTTCGAATGCCGTTTCGCCGGTCTCTTCACGCCAGCCTAGTAGGTTCACGTCATCGTTCGCCCAGTCAGCCATCATTGTGCTAGAGAAGTGACCAGAGATGATGTCATCCATGTGCTTGTTGTAAAGCGGACGCATTAGATCTTTTAGCTCTTCAGAAAGCTCAAACGCTTTAACTTTAGCAGGGTTAGATAGACGGTCCATCATGTGAGTTACGCCACCAAACTTAAGTGCTTCAGTAATCGTTTCCCAACCGTATTGTAGAAGTTTACCTGCGTAGCCTGGTTCGATGCCATCAGCAATCATCTTCTCGTAAGATACGATAGAACCTGCTTGTAGCATGCCACATAGAATAGTTTGCTCCCCCATAAGGTCAGATTTAACTTCAGCTACGAATGAAGACTCTAGGCAACCTGCACGGTGACCACCAGTACCTGCAGCCCAAGCTTTAGCGATATCCCAGCCTTCACCTTTAGGGTCATTTTCTGGGTGAACAGCGATCAGTGTTGGAACACCGAAACCACGCTTGTACTCTTCACGTACTTCAGAGCCTGGACACTTAGGTGCAACCATTACAACGGTAAGGTCAGCACGTAATTGCATGCCTTCTTCAACAACGTTGAAACCATGAGAGTAACCAAGAGCAGCACCTTCTTTCATTAGAGGCATTACTGTCTCAACAACATTAGTGTGTTGCTTGTCGGGAGTAAGGTTAATAACTAGGTCTGCTTGAGGGATTAGCGTTTCGTAGCTACCAACTACAAAGCCGTTTTCGTCAGCATTCTTGAATGATTGACGCTTCTCATCAATTGCAGCTTGGCGTAGAGCGTAAGATACGTCTAGACCAGAATCACGCATGTTTAGACCTTGGTTCAGGCCTTGAGCACCACAGCCAACAATGACGATCTTCTTACCTTCAAGGTATTCAGCTTCAGTCGTAAATTCTTCACGATCCATGAAACGGCAGCGACCTAATTGGTCTAGTTGCTCACGAAGGTTTAATGTATTGAAATAGTTAGCCATTGTAGGGCACTCCTTTAAAAATAAGTCCGTAAGGTCGATATCTCTCTATCGAATGACTTCATACTAAAACAGACACTCCGTTGCTGAAAGTGATATATTCACAATTAGTTATTGCAATAAATGCAACATGGAAACGATCGCAAAACATGAACATAAAATCTCTACAATTATTTATACATTTATGTGATAGCAAGAGTTTCAGCAAAACAGCTGCTGCTATGCACGTCAGTCCTTCTGCCCTTAGTCGTCAAATACAAAAGCTTGAGGAAGAAACAGGGCAAGAACTGCTTATCAGGGATAATCGAAGTGTTGACCTCACACCAGCAGGGAAACATCTGTTGCCTGTGGCATTGAGCATCGTTGGCGAGTGGCAGCAATATAATCTCCACCTAAAAGGCGGAGAACAGGAGCTCAAGGGTGAGATCCGCATTTTCTGTTCCGTAACAGCAAGCTACAGTCACCTTCCTGAACTCATTACCGAATTCAGGGCTATTCATCCGTATATTGAGTTTAAGCTATCTACCGGTGATCCAGCGCAATCCATCGACAAGATCCTGAATGATGAAGCTGATATTGCTATTTCAGCTAAACCAGATATTTTGCCTTCAAGGTTAGAGTTCGAAACTATTAGCGATATACCACTGTCAGTCATCATCCCATCCGGTGTTAGTAGCTTTAGCCAGCAGCTGCAATCAGAGAAACCAAACTGGAATGAAGTGCCTTTTATCATCCCCGAAGCAGGTACTGCACGAGAACGTGCAAATGCGTGGTTCAAAAAGATGAAGATAAAGCCCAACATTTACGCTCAGGTATCAGGTCATGAAGCTATCGTAAGTATGGTTGCTCTTGGCTGTGGGGTTGGTATCGCTCCAGACGTTGTAATCAACAACAGCCCTGTGAGAGATAAAGTCGATCGTTTAAAAATAGAACCAATCAAACCCTTTGAATTAGGTGTTTGCTGTAAACGATCTCAACTTGAGAACCCACTGATTAGAGCGTTCTGGCAGGTAGCCGAAGGAAAGTATCTCCCTGACTAGTTAACTTTAGATATGCTGGTTAAGAAAATAATAGAGAGAGCACATTAGTGCTCTTTTTGGTTTTTCTAAATAGCAGATATGAAAAAGCCCGCTGATTTCTCAGCGGGCTTTTCAATGGTGGTGGAGGGATAGGGATTTGAACCC
>NZ_JBFRLX010000169.1:0-17288 GCF_041470165.1 Vibrio sp. 10N.286.46.A8 | reverse complement strand
TGATGCTGCTTGTTACGTTTGGTATCGCTTTTTACGTTGAACGTCGCCATTCAGACCGCAGCTTTGCATTTAAGCTGACGTTCACTTGATCTGGTTTCGGGCTTTGTACCTAATCGCCCTAGCATCATAGAGCGTAAATGAGTAAAATCTCGCTAGGTTTAATATTTAGGTAAGTATCATGAGCGATTTTGAAAAAGAACTAGAGCAGATGACTCAAGAGATGGGCGATGAGCCTGAAGTGAAACTTCCATCACTTGAAGAGCAAAAAGCGATCGTTGCTGAATTTAAGCGACTAGAAGCGGAAGGCAAACTGACACCTGAAGTGTTAGAACAGCATTTTGGCCAGTTCAATAAAATAAGTGATACGCCAATTCACTAAGTTATTTACTACGATTGGTATTAAAGTTGAGCAAGCCTATATCTTTATCGTTTAGATAGGATGGCTTTTAGCTCAAACAGATAAAGGTCTAGCATTCGCTAGGCCTTTTTTGTTTTGATACTGAACAGACAACAGACAACAGACAACAGACAACAGACAACAGACAACAGACAAAGCGCGATCTATTTAGTGAAAGTAAAACTGGTTGTCTTAAACGGAAAATCCCCCTTACAAGGTAAGAGGGATTCGATATGGGCAAGTTATATCCTAAAAAGACGAACCGATTAGTCGGTGCCGTACTCTTTGTACAAGCGACGACATGCTCGACCATCGCTATGGAACAAGTGACAACGGTGTGCAGGAATACCAATCGCTAGCTTGTCTCCAGACTCAATCGTCAACGTGTCTGGCTGGCGATAGATAACGTCAGCATCGGCACTGTCGAGGTTTAGGTAAACTTGTGTTTCGTTACCGAGCTTCTCGACCATCAACACATCAGCTTCAATCGTCGCATCACCTGTTTCAGCAGACAACAAGTGCTCAGGACGAACACCTAGAGACATACGGTCACCAGCGTTGACAGTCGTGCCGTCAACAGGGATCCAGAAAGTCATGCCGTTTGAAAGTTGTACCAATACGCGTTCTGCTTCAGCTTGTTCGATGTGAACCGACATAAAGTTCATTTTTGGTGAGCCAATAAAGCCAGCAACGAAACGGTTTTGAGGATAGTGGTAAAGATCAAGAGGTTTACCCACTTGAGAAACAAAACCGCCATCAAGCACAACGATTTTATCCGCCATTGTCATCGCTTCAACTTGGTCGTGTGTTACATAAATCATGGTACAGCCCAGTTGACGCTGTAGCTTGGTGATTTGTGAACGCATTTGAACACGCAGTGCTGCATCCAGGTTAGACAGAGGCTCATCAAGTAGGAATACGTTTGGTTGAGAAACCAGAGTACGACCAATCGCAACACGTTGACGTTGACCACCAGACAATGCTTTAGGTTGACGTTCAAGAAGGTGACCAAGCTGAAGGATTTCTGCAGCATGTTCAACACGCTTGTCAATTTCAGCTTTATCGGCGTTTGCCAGTTTAAGACCAAAAGACATGTTGTCGTAGAGATTTAGGTGAGGGTAGAGCGCGTAAGATTGGAATACCATACCTACACCACGTTTTGATGGCTCAACATCGTTCATGCGTTGATCACCAATGTACAAATCACCAGACGTAATATCTTCTAGACCTGCGATACAGCGTAATAGCGTCGATTTACCACAACCTGATGGTCCAACGAATACTACGAATTCACCTTCGTTGATGTCTAAGGTTACGTCCTTAGAAATCTGTACATCACCATATGATTTATAAACGTTTTTTAACGTGACACTCGCCATCTAGCTTGTCCTCGATCGATCAAATTTTAAGTTTTACTGCTTATCATTATAAGGAATTTTTGGGTCAGCAGTAACTGTAGGAATTGGTAAGTATTGAGTGAGTAAGAAAAAAGTGGGTGGGACTTGAATTCTTTAACCAAGCCCACCCGTCATAGCCAAACTGGTGCCTATTTCCCCCACATCCAGCTAAATCTCCCCCGTGATTCAATCACAGATTTAGCTCGATGCTTAATAAAGACAACAGCGGGCAGTGAAGCCAACTAAATGAACAATGCGTCAACGCATAACATTCGCTGGTAAAGGGTTCTTACTATCCACTCTTGGATGAATGCAGTTTCGGTGAATTCGCGTAATGGTACATCCTCCCAATAGAAAATTAACTAGGGGGAGTAGGAGGGGAGGAGTAGATAAAGGGGGTTATCTATAACTGGCGATCCAGTTCAAATAAATCCACCGCATAACGGTGATGTGGATCACGATGAGTATCTACTTTGTGACTTCGCTCGCCAATCTTACCGGATGACGATCACGAAATTAGGCCATAATAGCTAGGGCGTAGTGGCTAGGATGATGAGCTGTCATTGATTTTCTCAGATCATAGCCTCCGAAAACTGGCTCGTCTTAATTGAATGCGCCCTACGTATAAATATAAAAAGGATATTGACATGAAAAACGCTCTAAGCGCTGTAGCTCTAGGCACAATCGTTGCTCTGGGTTCTTTTGGTGCAAACGCTGCTATCGAAGAAGGTCAACTAACTATTTGGGTTGGTGGCGACAAAGCTTATGAAGGAATGGCTGAAGTAGGTAAACGCTTTGAAGAAGATACTGGTGTTAAAGTAACCGTCGCTTTCCCTGACAAACTAGAAGAGAAATTCTCTCAGGTTGCAGCAGCTGGCGATGGCCCAGACATGATTTTCTACGCACACGACCGTTTTGGTGGTTTTGCAGAAGCAGGTCTTCTTGTTGATATCAAACCTTCTAAGGAAACTAAAGAAGGTATCGTAGACTTCGCATGGGATGCTGTTTCTTACGACGGTAAAACAATCGCTTACCCAGTTGCAGTTGAGTCAGTTTCTCTTATCTACAACAAAGCACTTGTTCCTAATCCACCTAAGTCTTGGGAAGAGATCCCTGCACTAAACGCTAAGCTTCAAAAAGATGGCAAGAAAGCAATCATGTGGCCTCTACGTGGTGGCGCTTACTTCACATGGCCTCTACTTGCAGCTGACGGCGGTTACGCGTTCAAGCAAACAGCGGAAGGTTACGACATTAAAGATGCAGGCGTAGCGACTGACGGTGTTCAGAAGTCTCTAGGTTTCATTGAGAAGATGGTAAAAGACAAAGTTATTTCTGCGGATATGGATTACTCAGTTGCTGAGTCTGAATTCGTAGCGGGTAACGTTGCAATGACAATTAACGGTCCTTGGGGCTGGGCAAACATCGAGAAAGCTGGCGTAGATTACGGCGTAGCAACATTGCCTAAGTTCAACGGTAAAGCGTCTAAGCCATTCGTTGGTGTATGGGCTGGTGGTATCAGCACCGCTTCTCCAAACCGTGATCTAGCCGTTGAGTTTATGGAAAACTACCTACTAACTGATGAAGGTATGAAGAGCTTGAACGACGACAAGCCACTAGGCGCTGTTGCTCTTAACTCTTTCCAACGTCAACTAGACAGCGACACTCGTATTGCAGCAACAATGGATAACGCGATGAACGGCGAAATCATGCCTAACATCCCTCAGTTCACAACATTCTGGTACAGCATGGAAGAAGCTATTGGCAACGTAGTTGATAGCCGTCAATCAGTAGAGCAAGCACTAAAAGGTGCTGAAGCTCGAATGACTAAGTAACAACCAAGCACTACCTTTTAAGGAGGGGGCAACCTCTCCTTACTTTTCTATTTTTATATCTCGTTAGCAGGTTCCTCTATGCAGTCAGTTCAAGGTTCAGATGCGATCCCGGCACCATCAAGCCTTCCAGGCAGTAAAAGCGTCTTCATCAAATGGGGGTTGCTTGGTAGTGTTGGCTTAATTAATGGCTACGCTACAATTTTAATGTATTCTCGCGGTGAGCTCGCATTTGCGCTGCTTACTGTGATTTTAACGGCTTTGGCTCTTTACATTTTTGGTAGTAAGAAAACTTACGCCCACCGTTATATTTACCCCGGTATTGCCGGAATGATCTTATTCATTCTTTTCCCACTGGCATATACCGTAGGGCTTGCGTTTACTAACTACAGCGCAAAAAACCAGCTCTCTCTAGAGCGTACTCAAACCGTTCTTTTAGACCGTTCATTCCAAAGCGGTGAAAGCTACCCATTCACTTTGTACAAAACAGATAACGGTCACCAGATCGTTGTGAAAGATGGCGACCAGCTGTTAGCAACTGATGTATTTTCTCTGGAAGGCATGACATCAACAGAGATGGACCTATCTGCAATTGACTCTGTACAAGGTGAAAAAGAGAAGATCAAAGCGATCATCCAAAATCGCTCTGTGATCAGTGGTGTCGATTTCCATCTGCCAAATGGTGATGACATCCGCATGAGCGGCTTACGTAAATTTGCTGCCGTTGCACCGCTTTACACTCTTCAAGATGACGGGGAAACGTTATACAACAATGAATCTGGTGAAATATTGAAACCAAACATGGAAGTGGGTTTCTACCAACCGGTTGACGAGAAAGGTGAGTTTATCGGTAACACCATTTCTCCAGGATTTGTTGTAGACATTGGTACAGCCAACTTTGAACGTGTTTGGAAAGATGACGGCATCAAAGAACCGTTTATCAGTATCTTTATTTGGACGGTTGTATTCTCCATTTGTACGGTAGCCTTCACACTTGCAATTGGTTTGGTTCTGGCAAACGTTGTGCAGTGGGAAGAGCTGAAAGGCCGTGCTGTGTATCGTGTTCTACTAATTTTGCCTTACGCCGTACCAGCATTTATCTCGATTCTTATCTTTAAGGGCCTATTCAACCAGAGCTTTGGTGAGATTAACATGGTGCTTGAGAGTATCTTTGGTTTAAGCCCAAACTGGTTCTCCGACCCGATCTTAGCGAAAACCATGGTGTTGATTGTTAACACTTGGCTAGGCTTCCCTTACATGATGATTCTATGTATGGGTCTACTAAAAGCGATTCCTGAAGATTTGTACGAAGCGTCAGCAATCGATGGTGCTAACTTCCTTGATAACTTCAAGCGAATCACTTTTCCATTGATGATAAAACCGTTAACACCGCTATTGATTGCAGCGTTTGCCTTTAACTTCAATAACTTTGTCATGATTCAACTATTGACGAACGGTGGCCCGAACATGATTGGTACTTCTGAGCCAGCGGGTTACACAGACTTGCTTGTAAGCTACACGTACCGAATTGCATTCGAAGGCGGTGGCGGTCAAGACTTTGGTCTAGCAAGTGCAATCGCAACGCTTATCTTCCTATTGGTTGGTGCCCTAGCGTTACTAAACCTTCGTTTCACTAAATTGACTCAAGATTAAGGAGCACGACAATGGCTATGGTACAAGGTAAGAGCCTTAAATACCGAGTATGGGCAACGCATATTGCGCTGTGGTGCTTCTTAGCGCTAATTATTTTCCCACTACTGATGATTATTGCTATCTCATTCCGCGAAGGTAACTTTGCAACCGGTAGCTTGATTCCAGATAACCCATCTTTGGAACACTGGAAATTGGCTCTGGGTATGTCAGTGACGAATGCTGATGGCTCAGTTACTCCGCCTCCATTCCCAGTACTGACTTGGCTGTGGAACTCGATAAAAGTAGCGGGTATTACGTCAATTCTTATTGTGACACTGTCGACAACATCGGCTTACGCATTTGCTCGTATGCGCTTTAAAGGTAAAGAAACTATCCTGAAAGCGATGATGATTTTTCAAATGTTCCCTGCGGTATTGGCTCTAGTGGCTATCTACGCACTGTTCGACAAATTAGGGCAATACATCCCATTCTTAGGCTTGAATACGCATGGCGGTCTGATCTTCTCGTACTTGGGCGGTATTGCATTACACGTTTGGACGATTAAGGGCTACTTTGAGACGATTGATAACTCTTTGGAAGAAGCTGCAGCATTAGATGGCGCAACACCTTGGCAAGCGTTCAGATTGGTTCTATTACCACTGTCAGTACCAATCCTAGCGGTTGTATTCATTTTATCTTTCATTGGTGTTGTTGGTGAGGTACCAGTTGCTTCCATCCTATTATCGGACGTGAACTCTTACACGCTAGCGGTAGGTATGCAGCAGTACCTATATCCTCAGAATTACTTATGGGGTGACTTTGCGGCAGCGGCGGTACTTTCTGCACTTCCGATTACTATCGTGTTCTTACTGGCTCAGCGTTGGTTAGTTGGCGGTTTGACGTCGGGTGGTGTAAAAGGATAAGCTGTCCTTATAAGAAAGACAAAAGAGCGACCGTTAGGTCGCTCTATATTGGCATTTTTATTACATCATTTGGTTTGGCCGCCGATCAGTAATAAAAATAACCCTCAGGTTACGCATAGCTGGCTACTAATCAGGTTCCTTACGCTATTAATGATTAGTGGTTTTTGTAACTCTAACCCAGGTACTTACTTGGGTTTTTTTATGCCCGCTACTTTTATCTCTATCTCTATCTCTATCTCAGTCTTTTTGGTTTCTTTCAGTCATTAAATACTGAAGCACCTCTTTCCTGGATTTTTCCGGTTTCATCTCTCTAATTGAAGACATCAACGAGTCTCACAAATCAGACACTCAGTATAGGGGGCCGCAGCTCTATTGATATATGAGTAATATCTCCATGCGTGATACTTCAATAATTTGGATGCAACGGATCGGTCGATTACACAGAAAGTGCCTACAAAGGCAGACTCGTGTTAATGTTTTGTGGTGGCTATTCTCAGTAGTTATTGATTTGGTGGTAAATATTCCTGAAAGAAAAAAAGAAAAAAAGAAAAAAAGAAAAGGAAGAGGTGATGTGAAACTAGAACTCTTTGCTAGAAGGTGCGCAACCTAAATGCTGAAGTAAAACATAGATGCTGTCTTGATAAAGCGCTACGCGACGAAACAGATCCGCAAACGTCTGATCACCGCCAAAACAAGCTTGGATATAGTGGTTAATTTCATTAGTGTCGTAGCCTTCGACGTACAAACTTCTAACCCATTGATACTCAACTGCCTTCAAGTTCGTCAGTGTAGATTCGCAAAGGGTGGGAAATGTCGTGCTCAAAAGTGGCTCCAAGAAATTTAAATACATCCATTATGATTGGCGGTATTTAAACAGAGCAAAATGACGACTTTATTACAGTCAAAATAAATCCCTGACCAAGTATCGGATCATTTTAACTTTTGACTGGGTATCACGCGTTATAGTCAGCATTAGGTGTGTAATGGTTTTACTTGCGTATAGAGAGGGAATTAGCTAAGAAAATGCCAAGCAAGTACTGCCTGGCATCGTAATAAGGTTTTGTAGAGTATATCTGCTAGCTGCGCCTATTTAAGATACTTTACGTGTGCTTCCATCTCTTCACCGATCTGTTTTCGCATGTTCATTAGGCGAATAGCAGAATCTCTTAATTCGATGTCTTCTGATGTTTCTGGTACCCATTCTGGCACTTTAGTCGGGTTACCATTTTCATCAACAGCGACCATAATCACGATACAGTGAGTCGTTAGGCGGTTGTTGAGTTCTTTTGGGTCGCTGGCTTGAACATCGATAGCGATGTGCATAGAAGATGAACCTGTATAAATGACCTTCGCACTTACTTCAACAAGGTTACCCACATGGATTGGAGCAACGAATCGAATACCACCAGCGTAAGCGGTAATACAGTACTTACCACTCCATCCAGCAGAACAAGCGTAAGCCGCTAAATCGACCCATTTCATTACGGCACCACCATGAACTTTACCACCAAAGTTCACATCCCCGGGTTCAGCTAAAAAACGCAGAGTAACGTCTCGTTTACCATCTTGTCGGCTATTGTGACTGCTCATCTATCTTCCTTCATTATTATTGTTCTGAATAACATGCTCGTTACTTGCTAATAACAATATACTTAAGATGACATAAATTAAAGCGGATAATCTCACGAACAAGACTATTTTTTCAAACAGATGGCGAGCTGATGACTGTTGATGTTTAAAGGAGGTGGACGTGACGCTCCAACAGAGGAGTACTCTATCGAGCAAGTTGGCTGAAGGGTGGATTGCAAAAAAAACACCTAGCGGAATGCTAGGTGTTTCTAAGCCGTGTGGTACTCATATCGGTACCTTTTTGAGTTAGCCAACTAACCGTCGCTTATCTGGTTTAGTTAAAGTGATGGTATCTTAATTAATCCCAAAACGATAGTTAGAGTTGTTTTCTTATCAGCTCACTTTCTGTTCGGAAAGTATAGAACCTTCGCGTAGATATTTCCTTTCTTATTATTGCTATAAAACTCTTTTAATGCATTTTGCAGTAATAATCTGTATTTGTCGGGAAATTGAGGTGTTAAAACTAAATTGGTATCAATTTTAAAGTATTCACTTTTGTATAAACCAAAGTAACTAGACGGTTCTTTCGTTGTTGTAACTTTTCTAAATGGCTCATGGTGACCTGGGTTACATGAGCCGTGTGACCATAGGAGAGCGGTTTGAGCAACAGTTACCTGCTTTCTGGAGAGTTATTCTAACGCTTTGAACACTTAAACCGTACTTAGTGCATTAAATGGAAGTTGGCGAGATATTGCAATAGCAAACACCATTATTAAGCGTACTTAAAAGCTTCATGAACGAAAAATAAAATCAGAGAGCATGAATCGAGAAATCGACAATAAACAACAGTACCTTCTAACGAGGCAGGTACTGAGTGGAAAATGGAATGGGGCATTGTCGCAGGTTAAGCGGGGCTAGTTTTGTTGAGGCAAGGGATCCTCAAGCCTTGGCCTTCTTTTGATTTGAGCAAGGATGACACCGGAAATTACCATCACACCACCAATAATGTGGAACTGGTTAATCTTTTCGCCCAGCCAGGTGGAAGCTAATACAATCGCGATAACTGGCATCAGATTCATGAACATCGCGCTTGAATCCGCGCCTATGGTGTCAATCGCCTTCACCCACATCCAAGGCGCTAAAATTGAAGCGGCCACCGCGGCGTAAGCTATCAATGGGATCGCTTGTTGCGGTGGTAAAAGCTGTTCGCTGGTAAGCCAAAGTGGCGTAAGCATCGCGACAGCAAACAGACCCTGAATGTAAATCACCACCCAGCTACTGATTGGCATTTTCCAGCGTTTCAATAACACACAGTAAGACGCATAAACAAAGGCCGCAATTAACATATAGCCATCGCCTTGAGTCAATTCTTGATGCATGAAGAATAACGGGTCGCCTTTACCTAACATCAGAGCTAAGCCTGACAGTGACAACACACCGCCAACAATACTCAAACTAGAAATCGACTTGTGCAACAGAGGGACGCTTAAAAACACACTGATCAACGGGACTAGAGACGTGATCAATGCCATGTTGGAAGCGGTTGTGGTTAAGCCTGCGTAGTAACCTAGAGATTGGTTCAACACCATGCCCAAAAAGCCGAGGAACGCTAATTTCGATAGGTTTGGCTTAATGACAGCCCACTGCTTCATCACCGGGCGAATACAGAAAGGCGTGAGAATTAACATCGCAAAAAACCAGCGGTAAAAACTCATCGCGCTAGGTTCTATGGTGCTTGCAGCAAGCTTGTTGACGATTGCATTGGCGCCCCAGATACAGACTGTAAAAAATGGTAAGAGATAATGCATGTGAATTCCATGGCGAATGAGTTGATGCGGCTAGTTTGACAGGTCGTTATACTTACAAGTATCTTTAGAAAGACATCAGGCGCGATAGGAAGACAAGTTTGAAAAAACACTCCAGAAACCTTCATCCATCCTTATCAATTGATAAGGCACCATCCAACGTATTTATGAATTTTGAAGCGTTTCTTTCGAACACTGAAACCCGAGTTCATAGCCACTCATGGGGACAGGTTCAATTGATCAGTGGCGGTATATTAGAGATGGAAGCGGAAAGCACCCGATTTCTAGCACCACCGCATTTGGCGATTTGGGTACCGGCCGGGGTGATGCATTGCAGTTATAACCGTAAGCCTTTGGACTACTGTTCGCTAAATATCGCCCCAGAACTCACGCAACACCTGCCAGATAAAACCAGCCTTATAAAGATCACGCCGATTGTGTCTTCTATCATCGATGATTTTCGCGATCGTGGAATCAATGTTGCGGAAAGCGAACAAGATCAAAGGCTTGTCCAGGTACTGCTTGACCAACTTGCGCAACGTGAGGTTGAACACCACTTTTTACCTTCGACCGACAATAAGTACCTCGCGCCTATATTAGCTTCTGTTGAAGAGAACCCAACCGACGAAGTGACGCTGAAAGATTGGGCTGAACGTGTCCACACTACGGAAAGAACCCTTTCTCGCCACTGCCAGACGGAGCTTGGAATGAGCTTTACAGAGTGGCGACTACGAGTGCGCTACCTGTACTCAATGGACTTGTTAAGAAACGGCCAATCGGTCAAAGAGGTCGCTCTTACATTGGGTTATAACCAAGCAAGCCCATTTATCACCATGTTCAAACGTTACGCGAACCAAACGCCAGAACAGTATAAGAACCGATTGTTGTGATTGGTTTCTTTTGTCAAGCGTGTCAATAATCGCTTACTTTCCATTTTTATATTTAACTTTTTGTTATTAAAAGATTAAATTTGGTCTTGATAGCGGGCGTACACGTATGTTTCGTCAATGGTTTGAATTTGGTTATATAAGCATTTAGTTTTTTTATCGTATTTGAGTGATCATTTATACAATCACTTGCTCAAAATGCCGAGGAAAAATTTGAAGTTTATTATCCCAACGATATCAGTATTAGCTGTAACACTTTCTGCATGCGGTGGTGGTAGCGATGGTGCTGCTCCACCACCTAAAAAGACTAAAACCGTAGTTCCTCAAATGTCTATGACTCCGGCATCAGGAAGTGTTGCAGACCCAAAAGATGACGTTGCAAAAAACTCTTATAGCAGTCCTGTCATGTATTCAGCTAATGCTATAGGTAGCACTGATCTCAAAGAGTGTATCAAGTCTCTAAACCTATTTAATATTTATAGTATTGGTTGGGACGATGAATTTAATGAAGAGCTATCATCTAAGCAGCAAAAAGATCTTAAAGATTTCTATGGTGTTTATGGCGCAAACGGAATTGTCGATTACTCTGCTCACACTACCGAAGCTATCGAAGCTAAAGATTGGATCAGTTATTTCTACTATGATGCAAATTTTCAAGATTGCGAAGCGCGTCGTTACAAGTCATATGCCAAGGTCAATAAAGTAGGCCAAGACATTACCGAGCTTAGTTACAAGTACAGTGTAGATGCCGATGCTACGACAAACACACCTCAACAAGATATAAGTAACTATACTGCTTGGCAAAGTGACGCTGCGAAAAACACAGTGGTTGGTTTAGTGACGAACATTACAACAGGTAGTATTCAACACAAGCAGCAACTGAAAAGCTTCACATCCGACAGTGGGCGCTTTGTTGATAACGTCAATTTCAGCAAGATGTTTAGAAATAGCTATTTCTTTGAGTCTTATGACAATGGCGAAGTTGAGTTCCAAGTTGTTGGCGGTAAGGTGATTGATAGATATGCAAAATTAAACCAGTCAGCCCCAGATACATACTATGCAGTTAACTTGATCTCGGCATACTTCCCAGGTGTTGGAACAAGAATTAATTGGTGTGTACGAGGGAGCCAGTTCGTACTAAACAAAGAGACGCCTATCAGCGAAGCACAATACAGCAGCATTATTGAAAATGGTGATTTGGGAGCTGCTTACTGTGACCCATTTGATGCGAATATCAGCCAAGTTCGTTACTACGATACAAAAGGAAGTATAGTCTCAGACAGCTCCGCAATTGCGCTTGAGTTAAACAATAAGTTGGCACAAGGCACTATTGTTAAAGACAAGTTGGATCAACGAGTAGCAAATAAGAAGTTGTACTTAGGAAAAACACACAGTGAATATTTCCAAGATACTTCTTTGGCGAATCAAGTTGATCAAATCAAAGCCGATTTGACTAAATAGCGTTTTGACGAGCGTTATGAAGGTATGCCTCCATAATCTCTAATCGTAAATTGCCATCCTCGTGATGGCTTTTTCATATCACTAGTGGGTTGGCAAGCAGTCGCGTGGCAAGACCTTCGAAATCTTAAATATTTGTTTGCGCTTATATCCAATCATGGGCTACCGCCATTAACGAAACAAAACTGGTCAGTACATTCGAGAGGATGGTAACCACATGAATGAGATGCACTAATTTCTTCCCTTTAAAGGCTTTAAATGAGTAGATTGTTGAAAGCAAAGATAGGACAAAAAACAGACCAATAGGCCAATACCAATAATACAGGGGGTCAAACTGAGTAAATTCGCATGCAACAACAGCATAAAAAAATCCAACTAAGGATAATAGGCCGTGAGCAGATTGAGCAATCGACTTGGAATTTAAGTAGTAGAGATAAGAAACCATGGGGTAGAAGGCTAATAAAACCCAAACTTGGCTAATCACAGTCAGTTGGTAGTCACTCATAATTCTCTCGAACACCTAATGCCTTGTCAATTTGTGGAAACTATACGACGAAGCTATATACGTAAACGTTATATACGCAAAAAAATATGCGAGTACTCTAACCAAAAAAACTAATCATTACAAAGTGCTATTGGAGTCCGTTGAATCGATTGATAAGTAGTTTAATAATGAATAAGGCTATAAGTATTTACCTGCATTTTCATAAGCTTCGATTTCTATCGGTGCTTCAACGTAACCAAAGATGGCTAGTTGCAATAAATACTTTTTAGTAAATGCTTCAAGCCCCAAATCTTCGACTTGTTTTACATGAATCAATTCATGAGAAAGTAGTAATTTGTCACCTTTTGCTTTGTTAGCGATCCAAATGCCATAACCAAATGTTGAACCCGTAAAGTAAGGAGAGTCAAGCCCCAAACGTTGCATTTGAAATAGCAACGATTCATTTTCAGGCAAAGGAATTGAATCGGCATAATGTACGCGGATTTTTTCAGGATATTTGATGCCAATCTTATGTGCAATTTCAACGTATTGAGGTAGTAAAGGGATACCTTGGGTTAGTGCTATTTGTTCATTTTTTCTTACATACTTAATAGACAGTGGGAAGTATGCTTCTAGTTGCTCTAATAGATGGCTAGGAGGGTTAGCATAGACGTCGTTTTTATCTTCACATCCTAGAATTGAAATAACTAAGATCAAAAGAGTGATAAATTTAAGTGATGCTTTCATTTGTTGCGAACTCCTTTTTATCGTTATTTGTCTTGTAAGAAAAGTAAGTGTCCATTAGCACAATAACAATATTCTCGAAATATATGACTTTGCCTTAGCGAAGGTTCTTAGGGTATTACTCTTTAAACATCGTTGTATTTGAAATAGGGGTTGTATTGCGATGGGTTTCACGTTTTCCCTCGACAAAACAATGAATTAAGTCGAGATCTACAAAGTTATATCCACGGTAGTAAAATTTTCGGTATAGCAAAAGCTTTGGATCGTAATGGTGTTCGTGCCGGTATGCTTAGTACCCAGTCAACTCCATATAGCCCGTACCAGAGTGTGTTCCTTCAATAACGATTGGCCCTTCCCAATAGGGTACAGACAGTGGCACTTTTGCTTCTGGATTGAGTGCCGAGACGGTCAGTTCGATTTGTTGAGTTGGAATCGAAACTTGCCATTCTGTTGGATAATCGCGTCCGTCGATTTCTGTTTGCTTGATAGCGGTTAAGCGGATGTCTTGCTGCTTAATCGCGATGCCAGAGCCATTTTGTTTCATCAGCCTTGCATGGGAATAACTGGCTTTGCCTGTTGTTGAGTTTCGAAGTTGAAATACCACCAAGCTGGTTTCATCACTCAGCCTTAGCGCAAACCAATCCCAACCTTGTTGCGAGTCGAGTAAAAACTGAGAGCTCCATTCTCTGTCTATCCAACCTTTGCCAGAAACCAGATGGGTTACTCCATCAATAGTTACCTCGCCCGATACATTAATGAATGGTTGGCTGTAGTAATAGGAAGCCACTTTGCCATCGCTACTTTTAGTGCTGTAGCCTTGTTCGCCTTGCTTTTGATAAGGCGCGTTGCTGGTTAACTTAAGCGAGTAGCCAAACTGATCTGAATTAGCGTTCAAGGTTGCGGGGAATAGATCATCGCTTGAAGAGTTCCATTGCCAGTCATCAAGATAGACACGAAATGGGGAAGTGCTGACACCCGCCAGTTCAGCTTGGTCACGTGACCACTTTTCATCGGCGTAGTGCTTATCTTTAGTGGTGACGGCGCTGTGTGCCATGTAAATTTGCTGACTTTGCCACGTAGTTTCCTTAGTGCTATTGCCACTTTCCAGCGGTGCAGCCGCGAAGCGGAATTGTGTCCACTGCACGCCTAACGCATTGCCGTCTTCATCAATTAAGTTTGCGGTTAAGTACCACCATTCATGACGAAAATTAGGGTGTGCTTGATGGTCGGCAGGGAAGGTGATCTCGATACCTTTTACTACCGGAGAAAATTGCGCTTGATCGATTGCCGTTTCATTCTCGGTTTGTGTTTCTGCGCCAAGTATCGAACCCATATTTTGAGCTGATGGTTGAGTGGACTCGTCGCACCCTAAAAGGAGCAAGATGCCAAGTGTGAGAACGAAAACGCTTATTGCTCGATTCATCACAACACCTCACTTTGCAAACTGGATACCACGGGTTTACTGACCAAACGCCACAGTGGAATCAAGGTCGCAAACACAGCCACAAGAATGGTGATGGCTGCGATGCTGAGTGCGTCACTCCAATTCCATACGTAATTTAAGCTCCAACCAAAGGCGCGCAGGGTGACGATGTCCGTCAATACATAACCGACCATAGCGCCGAGTGGTAAAGCGATAACCAGAGTGAAGGCGACCAGAACTACGATTTGCCCGACCACCATCGCCATCAATTTTCGCTGACTAACACCGAGCGCGTACAACCTTGCAATAGCGGCTTTGCGAGCATCGAGCAACATGAAACAGGCGCAGAACAAGCCAATCACCGCCACCATTAAAGTGACGCCATTAAGCGCCCGAGTGATAGCAAAGGTTTGTGAGAAGATATCTAAAGCGATCGATTTGATCTGTGCTTGATCGTAAAGCTGGCTAGGGTGCAAATTGAGTTGTTGGCGTAGCTGTTCGTACACCACTTGTGGGTCGCCAGAGACTTTGATTCCCAAGCTGGTGGGTAAGCCAGTAAATCCGTTTTCGAACCAAAAATTAGGTGCAAGTAACACTTCGCCATTCGGTGAGCCGTAATCGTGGAAAATCGCCCCGACGATGAGTGTTTTGTCTTGGATCGCGTCGATCTTGAGTTGGCTTCCAAGGGACAAGCCGAGCTTCACCGCAGTGGGTTCGCTGATCGCCACTAATTCACCTTGGTAAAAGCGTGACCAGAAGTCATCAACGTGAGATTGGAACACCATGGTTTGCTCAAGTGTGTCTTTGTCTTTGGTGCCGAGCAAAGTGGGTAATCCCTGCAAGTTATCATCGACGTAGTATTGCTTATAGACGGTTTCAACGTTCTCAAACTGTTCTAACGCACGCTCCACATTGGCGATTTCACCTTGGGCTGGGCTAACGTAAATATCGGCATGTAAGCGCTGTTCAAGCCATTGCTTTAAAGTGGATTCAAAGCTGCCGACTAAGGTATTCATTCCCATGTTAGCGGTAACCGCTAGAAGCAGCGCCATCATGGCAAGGGATAGGGGAGATATTAGCTCTCTCAGTTCAGCAAAAAGATATTGTATTAACCCTGACTTAGTGCGCTGTACGCTCCAATTTGCTAACACGCTGAGTGTTTTGGGTAGATATAAAGGAATCGATACCACTAACACTCCAAGCCACGCCATGGTGAAGCGATGATGTTCGCTAAGCCATAACCCTGCTAACGCGATAACTGTCAGCACCAAACCGATAGTAAACAACTGGTTTTCGTTTGAAGCCTCTGGCGCTTGGTAAAAGCCGCCGTGGGAAGAGAGTGGTTGTCGAATACGCTGCTTAAAGTGTTGCCAACATGCAACTAACGTAGCCGCTAACGTAAGTAATAAAGCTTGTACCAGCCATTGCCACTGCCATGTGCCGGGAAGCAGTGTTGCACCATAAAGTTGCTCAAGCGTTATCGCGACGGTGGGATGCAGCCAATGGCTGAGTTGAATGCCGAGAATGAAACCAAGTGATGCGCCTAGTGTGACTAAAACCGTGAGCTCGATTAGCAGAGCAGAAAACACGATGCTTGGCGCAACTCCAGCTTGTTGAATTTGTACCAACAGCCGATTACGCTTGAGCAAGCTGTATTTTACGCCGTTGTAAGCGATGAACAAACCAACCAAAAACGCCAACAAACTCATGGCGGTAAGATTGAGGTGAAAACTATCGGTAATTGAACCGAGATCCGTACTTTGGTTGTTGGAAATCCATTGCCCCTGTTTGTCGATAAGGCTTTGCCACTTATCCTGAGTATTGCTGTTAGTGTCGCTCTTAGTGTCAAAAATAGCGATATAGCTCAGTTGCCCTTGCTTGTTCAGCAGTTGCTGAGCGAACCCAATGTCCATCAACATTCGGCTACCGAGCTGCCATTCATCTGGTAGTACCACAACCTTGGTGAGTACTTCATCCAAAGTGAGCGTGTCCACTTCGTCCAAACTCTGGTGCTGAGATTGGCTCATCATCACAATGGGTTCACCCGCTAAGAGTTGCGGCAAAGGTAAGGCCTTGTCGAACAGGGAAATGTTTGGCTCTTTGGTTTGAGTGTTGCTTTGTTCGTCGACACGAGCGTGACGAGATCTTGAAGTGAGGGCGGCGATCAACTCACTGCCTTGAACTGACCAGCGTCGGCCTTGTTCGTCTCTGATTCGCCCTTCAATCACGGGCAGCGCTGCGCTTAATCCACTTTGTCTTAAGGTGAAGTAGAGCGATTCCGGCAAATAGTTTTGCCCTGCTGGTGGAATGATAAGGTTCTGCGCTTGGGCGCTAAGTTGCTCGGTCGATTCTGCATAACTGCGCTTGGCATTGAGGTTGATGGCTTGCACCGCGACAAACAAGGTGACCGCCAGCACAATGCCGATCAGAATCGCTGCGGCTTGCAGTGGCGACTGGCGGTAGTGTGCCGCGAATAGATTCAGAGTCAGTTTGGTATGGGTGAGCTGGTTCTGTGCGAAGCCAGTTTGTTTCATTGGATTACTCACAACGTTGCTACTCTTTGGGTTAGCTCCGCGTTCCTTAAACAACCATCATCTAACACCAATTTTGTCTGCATAAAGCTGGCACATTCTGGGCTGTGCGTAACCAAAAGTACGGCAGTGTTGCCTTGTGTGGTGATTTCACTCAGCAACTTCATCACCTCAATGCCTGCCTTGTGGTCGAGGTTGCCTGTGGGTTC